>JAHKAK010000063.1 GCA_018826025.1 Patescibacteria group bacterium | reverse complement strand
TGTCGCAAAAATAAAAATCCAAAGAGCCCGCGCGGATTCCTCCCCAGACCCCTCCTCCGCGCGGACAAAATTCAAAAACAAATTCAGCCGAGGTTTTGCGAAATCCTTTCCCCCAGAAAATAGTTTTCGCAAAACCGAGTCCGCATTTCGCCCCGCCACTTGCCCGAAAACTTGGAGGGCAGAACCCCAAAGAAAAATGTCCTTTCCTTTTTAGAAGAAATTGGTCGCGCGCAAATCCGAAAAGCAAGGAACATTTTTCTTTGGGGTTGCCGAACGGAGCGAGGCAGTGGCGGGGCTCTCGTTCATCACGAATTTTTGATAAAATAGGTTCGAGCGAAGTCGTAAAGACACTCAGGCAAAATTTGGCGGGGTGAAGTTGGGGATTATAGTCATAACCTCACCCCGACTCTCTCCTTCAAAAGGAGAAGAAGAAATCCCTCCCAACCTCCCCTTACGAAAGGGAGGAGTGAGAAAATTATGGAAAACATCAATTTCAAAAAAGAACTTGAAAATTTAAATGACCGCCTCCAAAAGATGACGGACCGTCTTTGACTTAGCGAAAAACGCCAAAAGAATTAGTGAAATAGAAGAATTAATGAAAGACGGCGAATTTTGGCAGGACCATGAGCAAGCGAGCAAGTTGAGCCAGGAATTGGCGGAGCTGAAAGAAACTCGGGAGAAGTGGGAAGAAATCGGTTTGGCGGTGGAAATAATTAAAACAGATGTGGCTGGCGAAGAAGCTGGTGCGGATGATGTGAAAAATAAAAAGTTAGCCAAAGAGTTTGGTGAATTGGAAAAGGTTGTCGCGCAGGAAGAAAAGAAAACTTTTTTCGCTTTTCCTTACGCCAAAAACAACGCGATTCTTTCTATTTATTCGGGCGCCGGGGGAACCGAAGCGCAGGATTGGGCGCAAATGTTGTTGCGCATGTATCAGCGCTATGGCGAGCGAGCCGGATTTAAAGTTAAAATTTTACACACGCATGTTGGCCAGGAAGCGGGGATTAAAAACGCTACCTTGGAATTTTGCGGAGCGTATGCCTATGGCCATTTAAAAAATGAAAGCGGGGTTCATCGCCTGGTGCGACTTTCGCCTTTTAACGCCAATAATTTACGTCACACTTCTTTCGCTTTGGTGGAAGTTATGCCGGAAATGGAAGACGCGGGGATGAGGCAAATTAAACCAGAGGAATTAAGAGTGGACTTGTTTCGCTCTTCGGGTCCTGGCGGGCAAAATGTTAATAAAGTGGAAACCGCGGTGAGACTGACGCATTTGCCAACCGGCATTGCCGTGGCAGCGCAAAGCGAGCGGTCGCAGAGTTCCAACCGTGAACAGGCGATGAAAATATTAGTGAGTAAATTGTATCAATTGGAAGAACAAAAAAAAGCTAAGGAAATCGCGGGTTTGCGCGCCGGAATCGCAATCGGCGAAGGCACGGCCGAATGGGGTTCGCAGATCAGAAATTATGTTCTGCACCCGTATAAACTTGTCAAAGACCTGCGAACTGGCGTAGAATCAAAAGAGCCGGATGAAGTGCTGGATGGAAAATTGGAGGAGTTTGTGGAAGCTCAAATCGCTAATTTACACTAATATGGCCACGAATAACACGAATAAATTAATTCATCCAGAATTAAGTTATGTGCTGATGGGAATTTTATTTGAGATTCATAATAAGCTTGGGACAAAGTATCAAGAAAAACATTACCAAAAAGCTGTTGAAATAAAATTAAAAGAATTAAAAATACCATACCAACGAGAAGCTAAAGTAAATATTGAATTTGATGGAGAAGAGCTGGGAGAATTTTTTATAGATTTTATTATTGATGGTAAAATTATCTTGGAACTTAAAAGAATCTGGAAAATTACAGCGGATGATATCAAGCAGGTGCTAAGATATTTAAAGGCAACAAATTTAAAATTAGGTATTATTGTTAATTTTAGGCATAATCGTTTAGAATCTCGTAGAATTTTAAATTAGTGAGATTTGTGTTTTTATTCGTAAAAATTAGCGATACATGATCGTTTTTCAAAAAGTTTCTAAAATTTACAACGGTTGCACGGCGTTAAATAGCGTTGAAGTGACCATAAAGGCCAAAGAATTCATTTCGCTGGCCGGGCCATCGGGCGCGGGCAAGTCAACCTTTCTTAAGCTTTTGATTGGTGAAGAAAAACCAAGCCGGGGCAAGTTGTTTTTGGATAAACAAAATATTCACTTAATTAAAGAGAAAGATATGCCTAAGCTTCGTCGGAAAATCGGCATGATTTTTCAGGATTTTCGGCTGTTATCGGACAGAACAGCTTATGAGAACGTGGCTTTTGCCATGGAGGTGGCTGATGCTACGAATAAAGAAATAAAACAAGACGTGCCCCAGTTGCTGGAGCTTGTCGGGCTGGTGGACAAATTAAACCAATTTCCGCATCAGCTGTCAGGCGGAGAAAAACAACGGGTGGCGATTGCCCGCGCTTTAATTCACCGGCCGTCGGTGATTTTGGCGGATGAACCCACCGGCAATTTGGATTTGCTCAACACCTGGGACATTGTACGTCTGTTGTTAAAAATCAATGAACTTGGTACAACGATAATTTTAGCCACACACGATCGGGAAGTCATCAATAATTTAGGGAGGAGAGTTATAACGCTGGATAAAGGGCGGGTGATAAGGGATGAAGAGAATGGGAGATATATATTGTAGAACACCTTTGCCGCTTTTTTGGCGGCAAAAAAGCGGCGGAAAAAACCGCCGCGCGGCGATAAAATTTTGAGAAAATCAGGTTTGCCTCGCTAAATTTGCTATCCATAACGCCCCAACCTGACGATTGGGGCCCCACCACAGCACGCAAATTTTTAACGCTCGGCTCGCCAAGATTTTCTGACAAAATTTTTCGCATGCGCGGATCAAGATTTATGAATAGTTTTAATTTATAGATTTATGCTTAAAACAACTTTATTCCGCATTATAAAATCTGGCTGGCAAAGTTTCACCAGAAATTATTGGCTGTCCACCGCCACGGTGGCGGTGATGATTTTGGCGCTTTTTATTATGGCTGGGCTTATGCTTTTTAACGTGATGACGCAGGCCGTTGTGGCCAATTTGGAAGGTCGGGTAGACGTGAGCGTGTATTTTAATAAAGATACCGATGAAGTGAAAGTTTTGGCCGTCAGGCAGGAGTTGGTTGGTCTGCCGGAAGTTAAAAGCGTGGAATATGTTTCGCAGGACGAAGCGCTGAAAAATTTTAAGGAACGCCACAAAGATAATCAAGTACTCTTGCAAAGCTTGCAGGAGTTGGAGCAGAATCCCTTGGAGGCGAGCCTGAACATTAAGGCCAACGATGCTTCGCAATATGAAGCCATTTCTAATTATTTGTCGCAGGAGCGGTTCGCCGGCTTGATTGATAAAGTCAATTATAAGCAGAATCAAGATATTATTAATCGGTTAACCCGTTTGACGGGTAATATTCAAATGGGCGGGTTTATCGTTTCGTTGTTTTTAGCGCTGTTGGCGATTTTAGTTTCGTTTAACACCGTGCGCTTAACCATGTTCACTTGGCGCGAGGAAATTTCCGTAATGCGGTTTGTTGGTGCCAGCAACTGGTTTATCCGCGGCCCGTTCGTTGTTGAAGGCGTGCTCTATGGCATTGTTTCGGCCATCGCCACGATTCTTTTGATTTTTCCGGTACTCTATTTAATTTCGTCAAAAATCACCAATTTTTTGCCGGAAGTGGACTTGATGTATTTTTACCAAAGCAACTTCTGGCAATTTTTGCTGCTCTTACTTGGTATCGGCATAGCCCTGGGCGGGGTTTCAAGTTTGATTGCCATCCGCCGATACTTAAAGGCATAAAAATAGCGAACAAGCGAACAGGTGAAGAAGTGAACAAGGAAAATTTGTCATTCCCGCGCAGGCGGGAATCCAGGTTTTGCTTTTTTATTTTTCCGGGATCGTCTAATGGTAGGACACATGCCTCTGGAGCATGGAATCATGGTTCGAATCCATGTCCCGGAACAATTAATCTTCCTTATTTACGGCTCAAACCGGCTTGAGCCGTATATTTAAACCTTGCGAAGTCGGACTTTGCAAGGTTTGTATGACAAAAAACCTATGGCAGAAATTAAAGTTTTAATAGAAGGCTATACGACAGCGGATTCAACAGAGTCGGGCGAAGAAAAAACTTGCCCGACGATTACGCTGATAAAAGACGGGGACAATAAAATTATTGTTGACCCGGGTGTTTTGGATAGTCAAAAAATACTGGTGGATAAATTGAGAGAAGAAGGATTATCCGTGAACGATATAAATATCGTTTTTATAACTCATTCCCATATTGATCATTACAGAAATATCGGCATGTTTCCGGAAGCAAAGACTTTGGAATATTATGGACTATGGGACAAAAATACTGTTCAGGATTGGGAAGAACAATTTAGTGATGATATTAAAATAATAAAAACACCGGGGCACAGTTTGGATGGTTTAACTTTTTTAGTTAAGACCAATGATGGTGTTGTTGCCGTTTGTGGCGATGTTTTTTGGAAAAAGAATTTTCCGGAAAATGACGAGTACGCCATAGATAGTGAAAAGTTAAAAGAAAGCAGGAGGATAGTTTCAGGGGCGGCTGACTGGATAATTCCGGGCCACGCGGGAATGTTTAAGGTGAAATAACGGGAAAATGCTTATTCTGATGTTCTTGAGAATACTAGAATAAGCCAAATAGCGTAAAAAGATAAAAATATCGGTTTTTATGTTCAGTAAAAACAATCTTATTTGGGCTAAACAAAATAACATTCCAACATTCTGCAGAATGTTGGAATGTTGGCAGAGATTAAAATATTATAATTCGCGACTAAAATATTGAAAGCGTTATTAAGAATAGACAAAGACGAGCGACCGTATAAGATAGCTGTTTCCGATTGGCTGCGCGATGAAGACGGCGCGGTAATTTTTAAGGTTGTTTCCAAAAAACGCCGCGATGGTAAAATTGAAATGGTCTATTATACTCAGCGGAGCGATAGCTGTAAGCGAGTGATGCAGCACATTAGTTTTGACGAAAGCGAATTTTGGAAAGTGCTGGGCGCGATTAAAGATAGTTTAAGGCCATTTTTTCCGGAAATTAAGTTTGATATTCAAAATATAAATATTGATGATCGCGAAACGAGCCGGACTGCTAAAGCCAATATTTTTGGCACCGCAAAATTATTATTTATCACTTGGCTAACTTGTAAAATTCATGCTTTCAAAACGCTGTTTAAAAAGAACAAGCAAGCATAGCAGGAGAAAGACAGTTGATCAAAATCGCAGGTTGTTTTTGAAATGGCGGCCGTTTAATTTTTGCGATCGTTTTTGCGAGCGTTGCGGCGAGTATCAAAATGATTGTAGCGTTTATTTGAACGATTTGGATTTTAAGGTTAAGTGTCAAATTGAAGGTAAAGATTCAGATGATCCAAAAATCATATTTGATCATGTGGGTCAAATATTTTCTCAAACTATAGAAATTTTACGGGAGATAATGAAAGAAAGGGGCATTGAAATCACCAAAGAAGACGAAAAACAATCAGCGCGAGAGGAAGAAGCCGAAAGGCGAGTAGCGGAAAAATCGCTTCTTTTCAAAAAAGCCCGCTATTTTTCCCGGTCAGCAAGCAATTTTTTGGATAAATTTCAAGCTGTAGCCACAGATGATTTGTTAATTGATTATATTCAGCAGGAATTAGAGGAATTTTCTCGTTATTGTTGTTTGGTTTTTGCCAAAGCAGACCGAGCGATATTTTCCAAAATTAGCGAAGAGAAATACAGAATAAAATCGTCTCGTTCCGATTCGGCGATTTCCGCGGCCTTGGGATATTATTCTTTGTTGGCTTGTCAGAAGAGCCTGGAGAGTATAAAGAATTTAGCTGCCAATAATAACGATCAAGCCCTCCGTCTAAACAGAATTTTAAAGATTTCCGAGGAAGCTGAAAAAGAGTTTGAAAAAAAATTTCCTTTGGTCAAAAATTATAAAAATAAAATCATTTTTCATGGAAGAATTTAATGGTTTTGAAGAGTTAAAAGTGGGCTGGTTTACGAAATTAATGATGCGTTTCGCGCCGAGAACGTTTTTACGGCGGGTAGCCAAGAAACAAGGGGTTGATGAAGATAAGATTGATTATGCCATGAAACTTTTTGGCGACGCCAAACGCGTAGACATTCAGCCTTTGTCCAGCCGCACGGGCCGGGGATTTATCATTTATTTGGATAACAATTTTTCGTTGCATTTTTATCAAGACGGCGATCATTTTTATTTTGACGGTTTTGAAACGGGGGAATATGACAATGGCGACGTGACCGTTTTTGACAAATTAGAGGTTTAAAATTTGTTGAAGCCTGACTTTGGATGAGTTTTAAAAATGATTGAAACCAGTAGGAAATTTTAGTGTAGAAATATTTATTCTCAAGTTCTTGAGAATTTGAGAATAAACTAGATAGCGTAAAAAGATAAAATTATCGGTTTTTATGATCAGTAAAAACAATCTTATTTGGGCAGCGGGTGCGGGGGTTGTAGTAGTGGCGGTAGCGCTGATTGTCGTTACCGTACTTATTGAGCCGGGTCGCTTGGGCGGAGCGGCTTTTTTAAGATTTTGGCAAAATGAGCCGGTGGTGATTACGCCATCAGCCAGTTTGTCGCCTGCGCCGAGCGCCAGTCCAGTTGAAGAAATCAAGCTTTTGTTTTTGGGTGATTTAATGTTTGACCGGAATATCCGGCAGATTGCTGCGAAAAATGGCAATAATTTTATTTTCGCGCCAGCGGTAGAATTTTTGGTTGGCAATGATTTAGTGGTGGCGAATTTGGAAGGCCCGATAACGGACAATAAATCGGTTAGCTTGAATACGGCGCCGGGGAGCGATAATAATTTCGTTTTTACTTTTGAAGCGAGTTTAGCCAGCACGCTGTTTGATAATAATATTAGGTTGGTAAGTTTGGGAAATAACCATATTTTGAATTTTGGGCAAATAGGACTTAAAGCGACCAAGCAATATTTAAATGGTGCGGGCGTCTCATATTTTGGCGCGCCGGGCGGAGAAAGAGGTATAATAAAAGAAATAAAAGGCGTGAAAATCGCGCTGGTGAATTATAATCAGTTTATCGGGAGCATCTTGGTTGAGCCCTCCTTCGCTCCTCCTCCGTATAAAACTACGGATGGACACAGTGAAGCTACGGCGGGCGAGCAGGCGGCGGCCATTGAAGAAATTAAAAAAGTAAAAATGCAAGCGGATGTTGTGATTTTATACGCGCATTGGGGGATTGAACATGAGAACGAGGCTAATGGGGTGATAAAAAATTTAGCGCACGAATTTATTAACGCGGGCGCGGATTTAATTATCGGATCGCATCCCCACGTTATCCAGAGCGCGGAAGAATATAATGGTAAAATGATTTATTATTCTTTGGGTAATTTTGTTTTTGACCAGTATTTCAGCGAGGCGGTTCGGCAAGGACTGGGCGTTATCGTCAAAATTAACAGCGAAACCCAGCAGTTAAAATTTGAAGAAAAAAAGTTGTATTTGCGAAGTAACGGCCAAACAGCCTTGCTTGAGCCGTAAAAAATATGTATTAGCGTATTCTAGTATTCTCAAGAACAATGGAATACGCTTTGGAAAGTAAGATGTTAAAATTAGCAGAGGATATTATAAAAATAAGATTAATAAGGTCAAAAATATGTTAAAAGAAGAAAAAAGTTTTCATCAACTAGAGAGAATCGTGCGGGGGTTTTCTAATCACCGGCGGATCCAGATTCTGAAGCTATTAAAAAGATCGCCGGAACTTTCGGTGGTAGAAATTTCCGGTCGGTTAAAAATCAACTTTAAAACCGCCTCAGAACATCTTAGGCGCTTGGCAATAAGCGGCTTGGTATTAAAGCGTAACGATAATCAGAATGTGCGTCATAAGGTTTCGGAGCGAGGAGAGCAAGTTCTAAAGTTCTTGAGAATTTTGGAATAATTTTAAGAATCAAGAAATAAGAAATATTAATTTATCTTTGATTTATGTATTCTGGTGTTCTTGAGAACATTAGAATACACAAATTTTTATGAAACAGCAAAAAGAATTAGTTGATTCTTTGAAAGAACAAGGCGTTTTGAAATCCAAACGGGTTATCGCTGCTTTTGAGGCGGTGGATAGGCGAGATTTTGTGCCGGAGACTTTGAAAGAGGCGGCGTATTTTGACGAACCCCTGCCCATTGGCCAAGGCCAGACTATTTCCCAGCCTTTCACCGTGGCTTTTATGCTGGAGCGGCTTGACGCGCAAGACGGCGATATGGTTTTTGACGTGGGTTCAGGCTCTGGTTGGCAGGCAGCAATGTTGGCGCACCTGGTCGGTCAAAAAGGCAAAGTCTACGCGATGGAAATTGTTCCGGCGCTTTGCGAGTTTAGCAAAAGTAATTTAGCTAAATACGAAAATTTGATTCAACGCGTGGTTTTTGAGTGCGGCGACGCGACGGCAGGAGTCCGCTCGTTGCCCGTTAAAGAAAGTTTAGACAGAATTGTCGCGGCCGCGACGCTGGACGAAGTGCCGTCAGCTTGGCGCGCGCAACTTAAAATTGGCGGAAAAATGATTTATCCGAGTCAAGGGTCTTTGTTTGAGGAAGTTAAATTAGGCGAAGACGAGTTTAAGCTGATTAAATATCCGGGTTTCGTTTTCGTACCGTTTGTGAAAGGAGTAATTTCTAAAATATACGAATAAATAAGTATTCTGGTATTCTTAAGAACACTAGAATACCTAAAATTAAAAAAACAGGCGTTCCGCATTTGCGGGGCGCCTGTTGGCGTTCAGTAATATTATTTATTTTGGCTAAGCTCAGCTTTGGGTTTAATACCCTTTATTGTAGAATTCCAGAACGAGCCGGCCGTTTTGGCCGAGTTCCGGGTGGCCGCGATAAAGCGTGACGCCGCAGTTGATGGGTTTTTCTTCTTTGTCCAACCGGATAAATTCTTCTTCGTCTAGCCGTTCAAGATGGGTTCGCAAAGCCAGAATGTTAAGGTGGTGGCAGACAAGCAGAACATTTTTCCCGGCCCAATCGCGGGTGATAGTGTTGACCATCAGAGTACTGCGATCTCGTACGTCGGGAACGTTTTCACCTTGCGGATAGCAATAGCGATAAGGACCTTCTCTTTCGTAAAGAAACCGTTGTTCCGGATGCAGGGTTTGAAAAATTCGCCAGTCGTTGTATATGGTGGCTAAGCCATGCTCTTGTTCCCGAATGCGTTCTTCTTTGTGCCATTTTACTTTATTCAGCTCTGGCCAGCCTCGCTTTAAGCCTGTCAGAGTGTCCAGCGCTCGTTTATATGGCGAGACAAAAATGACATCCGGTAGGGCAAATTCTTTTTTAAGTTGTTGGCCGGTATGGTAGGCTTGTTTGGCTTCCGTATCCACCAGCGGAGTATTGGGGCCGCTACAATTGAGCCGGTATTTCAGCCAAAGCAGATGCGCTAACTCTCTGGTCTCCTTGCCATCAGAGCTGTTTTTGAATAAGCGCATAAACCTTTGGTAAAGCGGGTCAGTTTCTTTTTTGGCCCGCAAAACATTGTATTCGGAAACATCATGCCGGATCAGCATCAGATAATTTGGCCACTTCATAAAATTTCCTCCTTTTGGTTGATTGGTAAGAACTGGAATAAATAACCAGAATATTGTATTTTAGGATAGAAGGGGCGGGAAGTCAATAAAATCTGCTGAAGCCAGACTTCAGCAAAGAAATATGGATCAAGACCAAAAATATAATTTGCTGTTGGCGATAAAGGAAACGGTTGTTAGTTGCCAAAAATGCGGACTCTACAAAACCCGCATTTTGCCGGTCGTCGGCCAAGGAAATCACAACGCTCAAATTATGTTCATCGGCGAAGCGCCGGGGGCAAATGAGGATAAAACCGGGGTGCCTTTTTGCGGGCGCGCCGGTGAAATTTTAAATTTGCTTTTAACTTCCGTCGGCATCAAGCGGGAGGATGTTTATATCGCCAATATCCTAAAAGACCGGCCGCCGGCTAACCGGAAGCCGGCCACGGAAGAAATTACTGCTTGCACGGCATATCTTTTAAGGCAGATTGCGATTATTGAGCCCAAAATTATCGCCACCTTGGGCAATTACGCGACGCATTTTATTTTGGAGAAATTCGGGGTGCCAGACAGCCAGCTGGGCATTAGTCGGCTGCGAGGCAAAAAATTTCCCGTTCAAGATCCGACAACTCAAAATCCTTATATTATTATTCCCTTGTATCATCCAGCCGTGGCTGTCTATAATAGCCGGTCGCTAGATGAGCTAAAAAGCGATTTTAAAATCATTGGCGAACAACTAAAAAGCGCTGGAGATAATCTTTGATCAGGTATTATTTATATATTCTTAAGTGTCAAGATAAAACTTTATATACGGGCATTGCTGTTGATTTAAAACGGCGTCTTGGCGAACATAATGATTCTAAACTCGGAGCTAAATATACGCTAGCGCGCCGGCCGGTAAAATTAGTCTATGCCAAAAAATTCCGCAACCGGTCATTGGCCTCAAAAGAAGAAAGCCGGATAAAAAAAATGTCGAGAGAAGAAAAATTAAAATTAATTAAACAATTTTGCCAAACGAAATTAAAATAGACAAAATAATCCGTTCCCGGAGAAAAAGCATTGCGCTGGTTGTCGCGCCCGATGCAAGGCTGATTGTTCGCGCGCCAATGAGAATTTCTTTGGAGCATATTCAAGATTTAGTGTTTCGGAAAAGATTTTGGATTGATAAAAAAAGAAAACAGGCGCTAAAAAATGGCCGGCCGGCTAAGGCCAAGGAATTTGTGGACGGCGAGGAGTTTTTATATTTGGGAGAGACCCATAGATTAAAGATTGAATCTCGCAAAGATATTCAATTAACGGATTATCTATATTTTCCCGCCAAATACTTAAGTAAAGCGAGAGTGAAAATGATTGAGTGGTATAAACAAAAAGCGCGGGAAAAAATTACCGAAAGAGTTAGTTTAGTTAGCCGCCTTACCGGCTGGAAATTTAAATCAATTTCAATCACGAATGCCCAGACTCGCTGGGGCTCGTGCGGCGCCAAGGGGACAATTAATTTTACCTGGAAGCTAATAATGGCGCCGCTTGGCGTGATTGATTACGTGGCGGCGCACGAATTGGCGCACACGGTTGAGCGAAATCACTCGGCCAGATTTTGGAGTAAGGTGGCAACGGTTTTGCCCGATTATAAAACTCGGCAAAGATGGTTTAAAGGTAATCGGGCGAATTTTAAAATTTAGCCGTCAAAAGGTAGGCGCGTATTTTTCTGTAATAGCAGGGACCCCTGCCCCACGGCTTTTTTTTATGGTTTTTTTATGGCATAATTTAAGGTAAGGAGGAATCGTAGATAAATATTTTTTATGGAAAAAAGAGAATATATTTTTCCAGCTGGTTTTTTGTGGGGCGCGGCGACCAGCGCTCATCAGGTTGAAGGCGGAAATATAAACGATTGGTCAGAGTGGGAGAAAACGAATAGCGCGCGCTTGGCTAAGGAAGCAACCCTTCGACAAGCTCAGGGTATAAATCCTTGGCCGGATTTTATTTTGAAAAAATACCCGAATCCCCTGCAGGAAGAAAACTATATCTCCGGTATAGCCTGCGACCATTATAACCGTTTCCGCGAGGATTTTGATATTGCCAAATCGCTGGGCCACAACGCCCACCGTTTTTCCATTGAGTGGAGCCGAGTTGAACCGGCCGAGGGGAGATTTGACGAGGCGGCAATTGAACATTATCGGCAGGTAATTTTAGCTTTAACGGCTCAACGCGTTGAGCCGTTCGTGACGCTGTGGCATTGGACGCTGCCCTTGTGGGTTCGCGATATAGGCGGTTGGGAAAATAAAAAAACGATTGAGTATTTTACGCGTTATGTCGGTAAAATCGTTGAAACTTTGGGCAATAAAGTAAAATTTTGGGTGATTTTAAATGAACCCAATGTTTATACGGGCAACGGTTATTTTAAAGGTATCTGGCCGCCGGGCCGGCATTCGTTGATAAAATATTTACTGGCCAACCATCATTTATCACAAGCGCACGTTGCCACTTATAAAATAATTAAAGAAAAAAATCCAGTTGCTCAAATTGGCGTAGCCCATAATATGGTTTGTTTTAACAAATTTTTTGCGGGAATCAAACGGTATATTTATAATTTTTTATTTTTAAACTCTATTAAGCGATACCAAGATTTTGTGGGTATCAATTATTATATTTCCGATAAAAACACCAGAGAGCGCACGGATATGAATTGGCCGGTGGATGCAGAGGGTTTTTATTCTGTTCTAAAAGATGTTGGCCGATACCAAAAGCCAATTTATGTTTTGGAAAACGGCTTGGCTGACGTCCGAGACGAAAAGCGCGCTAAATTTATCAAAGATCATCTGTTTTTTGTACGTAAAGCAATACAAGAAGGCATTGATGTGCGCGGGTATTTTTACTGGTCATTATTAGACAATTTTGAATGGAGTGATGGTTTTTGGCCGCGGTTTGGGCTGGTGGAAATAGATTACAAGACTTTGGAGCGTAAAATCCGGCCCAGCGCTTGGGAATACGCGAAAATATGTAGAACAAATAAAATAGAGTCATTCTGAGGCCGCAGGCAAAGCTGAGCTTAGCTCTGCCGAAGAATCTAATGTTTTGTTGCGCGGGTCGCTATGCTCCCGCGAGATTCCTCGCGGAGCCTGTCCCGCATAAATAAACAAGTTTATTTATGCGGGGCTCGGAATGATGCAATGAATAATGTCTTGGTTTCTTTTTGCTCTGCTCGGTTATCTTTTATACGCGCTGGTGGCAATTAGTAATAAATTTTTATTGCGCCAGCGAGCCACGACCAAGCCCTTAGTTTTTACTTTTTGGGTTTGCGCCTTCAGTCTTTTGACTTTTGTTTTGGCGCCATTTGGCTTGCATTGGCCGGGCTGGTCTTGGCTGGCCTTTGATCTTTTAACGGGGTTAATATTTTTTGTTTCGTTATTGTTTTTTTATAAAGTTTTAGACGTTAATGAGGCTTCGCGTTCAGTTTCATTGCTGGGGGGGCTCACGCCGATTGTCATTTTAATTTTATCTTATTTTTTTCTTGGCGAGGTTCTGAATCATTTTCAGCTTTGGGCTTTTATTCTTTTGGTGGCCGGTGGATTTTTAATTTCCCTGGAAAAGATTAAGCATGGCTTTCGGGAAGGGATTAAGGGATTGAACTTTTTATTTTTAACCATATTTCTTCACGCGATCTATTTTGTGATGCTGAAGTATCTTTTTGATTATCAGGATTTTATAACCGGTTTTGTCTGGTCGCGCATGGGATTGGTTCTTGGCGCTTTAGTCCTTTTAGTTTATGGTCCTTGGCGCCGGGAGATCATAAATTCAATGCATCAAGCTACGGCCAAAGTCGGCTCTTTAATGGTTGGCAGCAAGATAGCGGCGGGATTTGGTTCGCTGTTTATTAGTCTAGCAATTTTTCAGGGAAATGTGGCGTTGGTAAACGCGCTGAAGGGTTCAGAGTATGTTTTTTTGTTTTTCCTGACAGTTTTGCTTTCAAGGAAATTTCCTAATATTTTGCACGAAAAATTTAGCCAAGGCATAATTTTGCAGAAAATTACAGCTATTATTTTAATTTGCGCCGGGTTGGCGTTGATTGCTTGGTGATCTGGTAAATTTTGTTACTTTAAATCTGTCATCCCGGGCTTGACCAAGCCTGCCCCGTACTTGATACGGGGGGATCCAGGTCCTGGATTCCCGCCGGAGTTTACCCCGTACACCCATTTTCACGAGTGCATGCTTGATACGGGGCGGGAATGACAATAGGACTGGACGACAAATTATGAAAAAACGCTATATCTTTTTAATTATTATTTTGTTGTTGGCGGGCGCATTGGCGTATTTGGGCCGGGCCACGGCTGACCCTAATCGGCCAATTACTTGGGGCGTGACTTTTGAAAAAGATTTTGCCGCCAAAATGGGGCTTGATTGGCAGGCGGCGTATTTAGCG
>JAHKAK010000062.1 GCA_018826025.1 Patescibacteria group bacterium | reverse complement strand
ATTAAATCCGCAAACCCATACATATATTCCAGCCACGCCTCAAAAATTTTATTCCAATCCGTATCAGGCGCAATAAAATATTCAATCTCGGCCTGCTCAAACTCTAACGTCCGGAAAATAAAATTGCCGGTGGTCACCTCATTACGGAACGCTTTGCCGATCTGCCCCACACCAAAGGGAATTTTTTTATTGGTGGAATCCAAAACGCTTTTATAGTCCGCGAAGATTGTCTGCGCGGTCTCCGGCCGCAAATAAGTTTCTATTCCTTCTTTGGCTGTCGCGCCAATAGCTGTTTTAAACATACCTAAAAACAGCTGTGGCGCGGTAAAGGCGCCCCCGCACTCCGGGCACTGGCTCGCGTCCTCTAATTTATCCGGCCGGAAACGATGATGACATTTCTTGCATTCCACCAAGGCATCTTTGAATTTTTTCACGTGTCCTGAAGCCTCCCAAATTTTCGGGCTAAGCAATATCCCGCCGTCCAGCCCCACCATATCTTCCCGATCCTGCACAAAATATTTCCACCACAGTTTTTTAATGTTGTTTTTTAATTCCACGCCCAACGGCCCAAAGTCATAGGTGCTAGCCAGCCCGCCGTAAATTTCCGAGCCCGGATACACGAACCCCCGCCTTTTACATAAAGACACAATTTTTTCCATTAGGTCGTTCATGAGAGAAATCACAAATATACTAATAGACCAATATACGAATAAGAATTTAACTCCTCCTAGCCTCCTCTTTAAAAAAGAGGAGGGACTCCCTCTCTTTTTCAAAGAGAGGGTCGGCCCGCCCGCTAACGCCTAAGCCAGCCCACCTGCCAAGCAGAGCGAGGCGGCCAGAGCGTAGCGATGGCGGACGGGGGTGAGTTAAAAAATTTGTATATTTTCGTGAATTTGTATATTAGTTATTATTCCCAGCATATCATTCTCTTTCTCCCTTGACAAGCCAAATATCGTTGCTATAATGGCCATACTTACGAGTACCTTCTGTAAGGGTGGTTTGCGCGAAGGGCAAGACCGACAGGTCCTATGGAGCCGACGGAATCCGCTTCGTCAATTGCGCAACCACCCCCGTATGAACGGTTCGCAAGGGTGGTCGGGCACATACCTAATGCAAAAAAGGAGCCTCGATAAGGAGGCCCTTTCACCGACCAATCGGGTCTGAGTTGAGCCTGATTGAGAAAAGCCGCAATCAACTATATAGGCCGTGCTAAAGGCGGCCCGAAAAGCCAGGCTAGGGCGCGCGAACCGCTCGCCTGCCAAGGCGATGAAGAAAGTTTGGGGAGGTTTGCCCTCCGATTCCTCCCTAAAACATCGCCTTTGGCAGGTCATTTGTTCTTTCTTAATTTACAATTTTACAACGGCGGCTTCGCCCTCCTTTCATCCTCCTGCTGCCAGGAGACCGAAAAATAACGAGGCCGCCGTCCATATTTAAAAAACCGCCAAATAGCGGTTTTTCTTTTTCAATGCGTCGCAAAGCGACACCGAATTTTTAACTTTTAAATTTTACTTTTTAATTTTCCCCTACCGTCCCCATACCGCGTTTTCCAAATGCTCAATTTTTACCAAATCGCCGCCTAGGCTCAATACTACTAAAATGACATCAATGCGCCAAGGCGTTGAGGCGGGAATTTTTTTATCAATTAAATATATTTTAGCCGTGCGGATAAGGCGCTGCTGTTTGTAATAATGCACATTTTGGGCCGCCAGGGCGACCGTCAAATCCGTGCCGCCGCCCTTAATAGTTTTGACTTCCGCGAAAACCAGCACCGCGGTTTTGGCAAAAATCAGTCCTTCCATTTTCGCCGCCACAATATCTATCTCCCCGTATTTGGGACGCGCGTAATTCCGTTCAATTATCTTATACCCTTTCTCACGCAAAAAATTTACAGCCGCCTCCTCCCCCTTATCACCAAATTGTCGTTTGTTGGTTTTCATGTTTCCTCACCAATTACGAATTTTATGCCAATTACGAATAAAATTAACTCACCCCAACCCTCTCTTTAAAAAAGAGAGGGAGATTCCCCCTCTTAAGCTAAGAGGGGGTTAGGGGGAGTTATGGATTTTTAAATTTTACATTGTCATTTTTCATTTTGATTTTTTAATTTTAAATTTTTCTCGATTCCTCCATCAGCCCCAAATAAAATTTCAGATTATGAATGGTCGCCAAACGCAAGGAAAGCGGTTCGCCAACTTTAAACAGATGGTGCAAATACGCGCGGGAGTAGTTTTGGCAGGTGTAGCAGGAACACTTGGCGTCTATCGGCTTGAAATCTTTGGCAAATTTGGCATTGGTTATTTGTAAAGTTTGATAAAATCCACTGCTTGTCATCGCGAGGGAGCGTAGCGACCGTGGCGATCCCGCGGGATTGCTTCCCCCGCCACGGCAGAGTCGCAATGACATATTTTTGTATACATAAAGTTTCCCGTGTCTCGCTTCCCTGGTCGGAATCACACAATCAAACATATCAATGCCGCTGTTTACCGCGCTGACGATTTCCTCGGGCCTGCCCAGTCCCATCAAATAACGCGGCTT
>JAHKAK010000061.1 GCA_018826025.1 Patescibacteria group bacterium | reverse complement strand
TAAAAAATTCAGAATATATTTAAAGGAAAAGTATTTTGTGACCGTCGCTTATCTTTTTATCGGTTATTTAGCGGAAAATCAAAGTCTCTATAAGTCTCTTCAAGAATACGGCTACTTGCTTGTTTTCAAGCCTGTATTAAAAGGCGGCAATAGTAAGCCAAAGGGTAATGTTGACGCCGATTTAGTCCTCCAGGCAATGATAGATTTCAAAGAATACGATAAAGCAGTTATTGTTACCAGCGATGGCGATTTTTATTGTTTAGTTAATTATTTATACAATAAGGAGAAGATAGAAAAAATAATAAGCCCTGATTATAAGCATTGCTCTATTTTGCTAAAAAAAGCGGCCAAAGAAAAAATTGTTTTTATGGATAATCTAAGGAGTAAGTTAGAATACATAAAAATGAAAAAGCACCGTTAGGGGACAAAACCCCAAAAGGTGCCTTTTCGTAGTAATTCTATTATTAGGTTATCAAAAAGTAACAGCGTTGTCAATAGTAATCGTAAAATTATAAACAATTGGCTAGAGGGCCAAGAACAGCAAAAGAAATAAGACAATTTGCCGGAAATAATTTTAGAGATTTTGAGTATTTGAAAATTAGATTAAAGTGGGATAAAAAAATAAAATAGAGCGGACTCATATAGAATCCGCTCCACGTTTAGTCTTTCTATACTATCAGATGCAGAACAAGCTTGTCAATAGTTTAATAGTAATATTTCAGCTTTTCAAAAATCTTGAAAAAGAAAAAACCCCCGATGCGGACGGAACCGCATAGGGGTCTCTTTCGTGAGTATTATACTCATAATATCAGAGACAATATATTTGTCAAGAGTAAAGGCCCATGAAGAACCTAAAAGGTAAGTTATCCTATAAAAAAGAAAAGGCCCTATAAGGACGAAACCTTATAGGGTGGACTTTTCCGTTGGTGATTGGTTCTATTATAGCAAAAAGAATAAGCTTGTCAATAGTAATCGTAAAAAATTGTAAACAATGGTTCGTTTATTCAAAAAATATTTTATTCCGCATAAGCACAATAGCCATCAGCCGCATATTTTAAGGCAGCGGACGATTTTTACTATTTTAACTTTAGTCCTGCTGGCTGAAGCATTTTTTTTATTGCAGATATTTTTTATTTCGCCTTTGACCGGCATTTTTTCTTCAGTCCTGCCCGATATCTTGGTTGAATTGACCAATAATGACCGCCAGCAAAAAAATCTTCAGCCGTTAAAAACCAGCCCCCGGCTGGAGCAAGCCGCCTTGTTAAAAGCCAAAGATATGATGGCTAAGGGTTATTTTGACCATCAGAGCCCGGAGGGCAAAACGCCCTGGTATTGGCTGGATCAGGTTGGCTATGATTATCAGTGGGCCGGGGAAAATTTGGCTGTCAATTTTGTGGACTCAAAAGACATTGAAGACGCCTGGATGAATTCGGCCGGCCACCGCGCCAATATTTTGAATGTCCATTTTACGGAAATTGGCATTGCCGCTTTGCCGGGCACTTATAGGAACCAGCCGGCCATATTTGTGGTGCAATTTTTTGGTTTATCCTCCTTCGCTAAAGCTACGGCGGACACGTCCTCCGCCGCCAACACCCAAACGTCAACCAGTAAAACGCCGGCGCCAACAGCGCTGGCCAGCCCGGCCATAAGACCCGAACCAATTATGACCATTACCAAAGAATCAGCCGGCAACTCTTTGATGGTCGCCGGAACAGTTGAGGGCTTGGGAAATAGCCGGACCGAAGCGCCGGCCGCGTCCATTTTTACTAAAATTTTGGCAATGCCCAAAACGACGCTGGGGTATTTTTATTTGTTGATCGGATCTCTGGTGCTCTTGGCCTTGGGCTTGAAGATTTTTGTCAGAATAAAGATCCAATATCCCAAATTAATTTTTAACGGCGTTCTGGTTTTATTTGTTATCATTTCAATCAGCTATCTTAATTATTTAATTATTGCCCAAGGCAAGGTCTTTTAACCGAAGAGGGGAGCCGGATAAGAGGGTTTTTGTTTTTCTTCGCCGAATACCCTGTCCCGCAAATGCGGGGCAGGGAGTTTCATTTAACTCACCCCCGCCCTCTCTTTAAAAAAGAGAGGGGACTCCTCCTCTTAATTTAAGAGGAGGGAGGAGGAGTTATAATCTGCCCCCTTACGTAAAGGGGGATTTAAAATTAATTTTAAGGAATTAAATCCACCCCACCCCTCCTTTAAAAAGGAGGGAGAAAAAAATCCTGCCTTTTTTTAAATTTAACTCACCTTCGCCCTCTCTTTAAAAAAGAGAGGGAACTCCTCCTCGCCCGCAATCGTCTACGGCTCTTACCGCAATGAGCCGTATTTTACAGCGAACCTCTAACGGGGTTGACAGCAAATAGGTAAGTAGTATATAATACGCAATTACGGAATTATAGGGGAATCAGGCAAATTATCTGTTCTTTTAACAACATAATCAAGGAAAGAGGTGAGGATATGAAAAGGATAGTTTTGTTGATAGTCGTCGTATTTTTCGTGAGCACTGGCCTTGTTCAGGCCAGCGAGCTGTACGAAAAGCTGGGCAAAATGGGCTATACAAAAACTCAAATTGCCCGCGTCATCCGCACCAGCGCCAGCCGCGCGGAAGCGGAAACAAAAATGCAACAAATGATTGCCGAGGGATTGGTTGTGAAGTCTGAACCGAAACAACCGCAAAAACCGCCAAAAGAACAACCAATTGTGATTGCTGAGACACTGCCGGAACCGGCTCAGCCAACGGCAACATCTCAAGTTGAGACAGCGGTAATAGCAACAACGACCGAAACTGTCCCAATTCAAGCCGAACAAATTATCGTGGCCAGCATGGACGACGCAGCCACCTTGCTTGCTCCGACTGATCAGATTTTGTCTGAACAAAAAGAGGAAGCGGCTAAGACCGAGCAATCGGTCAAGCAAATCGAGTACAAGAAAAAGGCACGAAGCCAGAAACTGGTGGACGCTGGCGTCACAACCAGCGCTATTGTTACTGCTTTTATTCCCGGTGTCGGACCGTTTATTGCCAGCGGAATTATTCTGGCTCGGGTCTTTTATGGGCTCTCTCAAGATGATGAATAGGGAGGTGCGAAATGAGAACAAGGAGAAAATGGAAATCTTTCTTCGCTGTCACAACAGCAATATTCTTCTTTTGCACCTTTGTTATCGGGTGCGCGGGAGGATATCGTGAATTGCGGAGAGAAGAAGGAAGGGTCATAGAGTATTACGTGACCTCAAGCGGCAAACGAGTGGAACCAAAAATAGTAGAAGAAGCCTTGCGGACAGGCGATATAAAAACGCTGACAGAGGTCAGCAGCATATTCCGACCCGTCTCTAAAGAGCAAATCGCTCCGGAAGAATACATCGCCGGCGAAGTGTCACTTTATCAGGATTACCCGGGCGGAACGAGATACCTTAAGGTGGGCGCCAATCCACAGAGGATGCCAATTCCGCCGGGCTGGTGGCCAATCGGATTGCCAAAAGATATCAACGCCACGGTTAAAAGCGGCAGGGGCGGTAAAAAATTGGCCACCGGCGTTCTACGAAAAGGGGAAATGATTTGGGTTTATGTCGTTGTTAAAGACAGCCAGCCCGTCATTGACTCTAAAAAGGGAATCTTGTTACAAGTCGGAGCGGTTAAGCAATGCGGCAATCAAGTGGTGTCGGATATCAAAATATGGTATCCTTTGCCATTACTCCGGCAAGCGGCGCAAAAACAAGTAGAAATACTTGTTTTACAAAAAGTCATAGACCGAGGCCAAGCTGTGGTCTATATGGAGAGAGAAGATAATTCTAAGTATTGGCTCATTGGTCTCATCGCGGTTGCGGCGGTTGGCGCCTTCTTTATCGGGAAAAATCAGGCAAGGACAGAAACGCGGTATGTTGAAAAACCTGCTAAACCTTGCCCGCCAGGACCCGGTCCAGCTCCCAGGCCTCCACCTCCTCCACCGACTCCGCCTCCGACTCCTCCACCTACTCCGCCTCCGACTCCTCCGCCTACTCCTCCGCCAGTGCCATGCCCGACAACTCCGTATGTCAGCCCGACGACCGGCCAACCGGTTACTCCCGGTCCGGCGCCCAGGCCACCTGTTCCTTGATAACGCATGCGAATAGCGCAAAAAAGCGCCCATGCGAATAAATTCAAACCCGGGCGAAGCGCAGACAAAAAAGTCTCGCGCTTCGCCTCTAACTTTTTTCCGGAAAATTTTTGTAGCTTTGTGGGAAAAAGTTGGAGGAAAAAATTATTAAATT
>JAHKAK010000060.1 GCA_018826025.1 Patescibacteria group bacterium | reverse complement strand
TAAAGGGCCAGGATTTTTTTAGAAAAGATTTCATTAGTTTCAAATGTAAATATCAAAAGTACAATTTAAAATTTAACTCACCCCCTGCCTTCGCTCCTCCTTCGTGTAAAACTACGGATGGACGCGGTAAAGCTACGGCGAGGCAAGCAACCCTCTCTTTAAAAAAGAGAGGGAGTCCCTCCTCTTTTTCTAAAGCCAGCTTAGCTGGCTAAAGAGGAGGCTTGCCCTTCCGTAGTTTCGCCGTGGCGGGACGAAGGAGGAGATCGTTTTAGATACGATGAACGGCTTGCGTTCGCCGATTGGTTTTCAACCGAAGCGGTTAAGGCGGTAATTGGCAGCGGAGAGTATAATGATCAAATTCCGTACGGCGTTCTTATTAGAAAAGAAAAAGAAGCAAGATAACCAGATAGGGGCGTAACCACTCCTATTTTTTATTACAATTTTTCTTTAATCTCTTTTGTAATCTTTTCAATAAATCCTTCAAGTTTCATCGCGCCCAAATCTCCCTGGCCCCGCTGGCGCACGGCGATGGAGGAGGCGGCGATTTCTTTGTCGCCCACCACGAGTAAATACGGAATTTTTTGTATCTCGCCTTCTCGGATTTTTTTGCCGATGGTTTCACTCTCGTTTTTAGCAATGACGCGGATATTGGCCGAGCGAAGCTTATCAGCGACAGTATTGGCGTAGCCAGTATGCTTTTCGCTTATCGGCAAGATCCAAACTTGCTCCGGCGCCAGCCAGACAGGGAACGCGCCGGCGTAGTGTTCAATAAGAAAAGCCATGGTCCTTTCAAAACAGCCGATAGAGGAACGATGAATAACAATCGGCTCTTTTTCTTTTCCGTCTCTATCGATATATTTCATTTCAAACCTTTTTGGCATCACAAAATCATATTGGACGGTAAAAGCGGTCTCTTCCTGGCCGTTTACTTTCTTCATCTGCACATCGATCTTCGGCCCATAAAAGGCGGCTTCTCCTTTCGCCTCAAAGTAGGGCGCGTCGATTTTTTTCAGCGTGTTTCTTAAAATGCCTTCGGCCATCTCCCACGCCGCGTCATCTTTGTAATATTTTTTATTATCATCTTTATCTCCCAAGGAAAGTCGGTAGCGATAATCTTTGCCTTTGGCCAAACCGAAAATTTTATTAGCGTAGTCGATAAGGTCTAAAACATTTTTTATTTCATCATCCGCCTGCTCTTTGGCGCAAATAATATGAGCGTCCGCCAGGCAAAATAATCTCACTCTTGTGAGCCCCGACAATTCTCCGCTTTTTTCATATCTGAATTGGGACGCAATTTCGGCCAAACGTACCGGCAACTCTTTATAGCTTCTGGGCTTGGAATTGTAAAGCTCAAAATGATGAGGACAGGTCATGGGCCGCAGTATCAATTCCTCTTCGTCCACCTTCATAATTGGATACATCGTTTCTTTATAATAAGGGTAGTGGCCGGATTTTTTATATAACTCCACCTTGGCCAAGTGAGGAGTAATTACGTGCTGGTATCCTCTTTTAGTTTCTTCTTCCAAAACAAATTTTTCCAGCTCTTTTCTAATTACCGTACCCTTAGGAGTGAGCAAGGGTAGACCCTTACCCACAATTTCGGAAAACACAAACAAATCCAATTCTTTGCCTAACTTTCTATGGTCGCGCTTTTCGGCCTCCTCGATCATCTTTAAATAATTATCCAGCTCCTGTTTGGTCGTAAACGCCACGCCGTAGATCCGCTGCAACATTTTATTTTTGGCATCGCCCCGCCAATAAGCGCCGGCGATTGAAGTTAGCTTGAAAGCGTCGGGATTAATTTCGCCGGTGGAATCAAGATGCGGCCCGCGGCAAAGATCCACAAATGGGCCGGATTTATAAATTGTCACTTCTTTGGATTTTTCGTTTTCTACCAAATCGTTTATCAGCTCAACTTTATAATTTTGTTTGGCTTTCTGAAAAAGCTGAACGGCTTTTTTGGCGTCAATGGCGCTTTGCTCAAACGGGTGGTTAGATTTAATAATCGCGCGCATTTTTTCTTCCAACAACGGCAAGTCTTCCGGAATTAAGGTTCGCGGCAAATCAAAATCATAATAAAAACCGTTATCAATATTCGGCCCGATGCCGAAGTTGGCTTCAGGGAACATTTCCAGCACCGCGGCAGCCAAGACATGGGCAGTGGAATGACGTAGAATATCAAGTTTGCTTTGTGGGCTATCCATAAGGTTAATTTAAAATGTAAATCTCAAAATGTAAAATGACAATGTAAAATGTAAAAATTATTTTAACATTAATTCATTTTAAAGTTTAAACTGTCATTTTGATATTTTCATTTTACATTTTGCATTAAAATAAAATACCCAAAAATCACTTGACGCCAAGACCCTATTACAAAAAGGGTGGTTCCACTTGGCTTCCCGTGATTTCCGGGCACTTTGCGCGCTTATTCGTCAGCGCTTGACGTGAACTCAACAGGTGGTTAATCTGTCTCGTCGTTCGTTTAATTCTATTTTACGCTTTTTCAGTAAAAGTTGTCAACAATCTATCGAGGTTCAACCTCGATAGATTGTTGGGGTCAACAAAATGGCAGGCACCCTAAACACCTCAACGGCTTAACCCGTTGAGGTGTTTAGGGTATTTGAGCGAAAAACTACTCCTATTATCTTTATTCTCAAGTTCTCAAGAACTTTGGAACTTGAATGTAGGAGGGCGGTGCTATCGAGGTTGAACCTCAATAGAAACCTCGATAGAATTGTTGAGTGAATAAAAAGGCCGCGGATTGACGCGGAGATATATATTTTTGTCATCCCGGCCTTGAGCCAAGCTAAGCTTGGCCTTGAGCCGGGATCCAGGCCCTGAGCAAGCTTAGAGAGAGAACCTGGATTCCCGCTTTCGCGGGAATGACATATGGGGCGAGGGAAATAATTTATCGATAACTATTCAAATGATTATGATTTAATTCCTGCGTTTCTTCGCAGAGCAATTTGAAGTGGCCTTCTTTATCGTCCAATCTTCCCGAAACAATAACGACTTTTCCTTCCTGCCAAAAGGTCGGGGTGCGCTCCAGCATTTTGGGGAAGACCAAAATTTCCAGTTTCGTTTTGGTATCTTCCAATCCCACAAAAAGCATGGGCCTCCCGGCTTTGGTGATGATTTTATGGATATGGCTTAAAACGCCGCCCACTTTCACTTGCTTGCCAACCATGGCAGGCGTTAATTTTGAAGGCAGATAAGCGCGCTGGGAAATAATTTTTTCATAATCTTTAGCCGGGTGCTCGGAAACATAAAGGCCGAGCAATTCTTTTTCCCAGTCTAATTTTTCTTTTTTGGTGGCCGCCGGCGCAGTCCGCAGTTTTAGCGGCGGCAATAAATTTTTAGTGTCAAAGCCGGCGGCGCTAAAGAGGCTGACTTGGCCGTTAGTTTTGGGCCGCTGGATTTCGCGGGCGTAATTTAATAAAGTTTCAAGGTTGGCCAAGAGTTGGCCGCGTTCGCCGATAGCGTCAAGCGCGCCGCACTTAATCAGGCTTTCCAGCGATTTTTTATTTAAATCTCTATCTTTAACGCGCTCAATAACCTCGGTGATGGTTTGAAAATGACCGTTTTGCTTGCGTTCTTTAACAATGGCGTCAACAACGTTGGACCCGACGTTTTTCACGGCTTTGAGTCCGAAACGGATTGAATTGTCTTTTAACACCGTAAAAGTTCCCAAGCTTTCATTGATGTCGGGCGATAAAACGTCTATATTCATTTGACGGCATTCATCCACCAAAAAGGCGACGCGTTCAATATCATTGGAGTCAGAGTTCATCAGCGCGGCCATAAATTCGGTGGGATAATGCGCTTTTAAATAAGCCGTTTGATAGCCCAGCAGGGCGTAGCAGGTCGCGTGGGACTTGTTAAAGCCATAGCGGGCGAAAGGTTCAATGAATTCCCAAATTTTTTCCGCCACGCCGCCGGCGATGCTGTTTCTAATCATGCCTTGAATTAGCTTTTCCCGCTGTTCGTCCATCAGTTTTTTAATTTTTTTACCCATGGCTTTACGCAGGATGTCGGCTTCGGGCATGGTGAAGCCGGCCAGGCGGCTGGCAATAGCCATAACTTGTTCCTGATAAACAATAATGCCGTAGGTGTTGCCGATAATGGGCTCCAGCGCCGGGTGGATATATTCCATGGCTTTTTGGCCGTGTTTGCGGGCGATAAAATCAGGAATCAGGTCCATGGGGCCGGGCCGGTACAATGCGACCATGGCGATAATATCTTCAAAAACTGTGGGTTTAAGTTCTTTGAGATTTCGTTTCATGCCGCCTGATTCCAGCTGAAATACGCCCGTGGTTTTTGCCTCTTGCAAAAGCTTATAGGTTTTTTTATCGTCCAACGGCAAAACAGTTAGATCAACAATTTCGTTTTTGGTATTTTTGACGATATTTATCGTAGTTTCAATTTGTGTTAAAGTTTTAAGCCCTAGAAAATCCATTTTAAGAAGCCCTAAATCTTCAATAGCGTGCATTTCATATTGGGAAACAATGGCTTGATCGTCTTGAGTCGGATGTTGTAGCGGCACGATTTTATTTAGCGCTTCTTTGGTAATAACGACGCCGGCCGCGTGGGTGGAGGCGTGGCGCGCCACGCCTTCCAAAACCATGGCCGTGTCAATCAGTTTCTTGACTTGTTCGTCCGAATCATAAAGTTGGCGGAATTCTTGGGAATCAGTTAAGGCTTTTTCCAGCGTCAGGCCAAAGGGTATGCTTTTGGCCACTTGATCGCAAAGGGAATAGGCGTAATTCATGGCGCGGCCCGTATCGCGAATCGCGGCGCGGGCGGCCATAGTGCCAAAGGTCACGATTTGCGCTACGTGATCGTCGCCATATTTTTGGCGGACGTAAGCAATTACTTCGTCGCGCCGGTTGTCGGCAAAATCCAAATCAATATCCGGCATGGAAATTCTTTCGGGATTTAAAAAACGCTCAAAAAGCAGACCGTATTTTAAGGGTTCAATATCGGTGATATTTAAAAGATAAGAGACAATGGAGCCGGCGGCCGAACCGCGGCCGGGACCAACGCTGATGCCCTGTGTTTTGGCCCAGTTGACAAAATCATGCACGATTAAAAAATAAGAAGCAAAGCCGGTTTTAGTAATAACAGCCAGTTCGTATTCCAGCCGGTCCAGAACTTCTTGGCTGGTTTGGCCCGGATAGCGTTTGCCGATGCCTTTATAGGCCAGCTCTTTTAAAAATTCTTCCGGTGTTTGTTTGGTCGGGACTTTAAAATGGGGCAGTTGGTATTTGCCTAGTTCAAATTCAAAATTACATTGTTCAACAATTTTTTGCGTGTTCGTGATGGCTTCAGGCACGTCTTGAAAATAATCAATCAGCTCCTGGGGCGGACGTAAAGAAAAATCGTTATTTTTCATGGTGAGGCGTTCGGGGTCGTCGATATCGGCGCTGGTATTAACCAGCATTAAAATATCCTGGGCTTGGGCCTGGTCGGGCGTCAAATAGTGGACATCATTGGTAGCCACCAGCGGCAGGCCGGTTTTTTTAGCGATTTTAATCAGTTCGGCGTTAACTTTGGTTTGTTCTGGCAAATTAGCGTGGTGTTGCAGTTCCAGAAAAAAATTGCCCGCACCGAAAATATCTTGGTATTCCAGCGCCAGCGCTTCGGCTCGTTTCAGGTCGCCGGATAAAATCGCGCGGGGGATTTCACCGGCCAGGCACGCCGAGGAGGCGATCAGGCCGTCGCTATGCCGGCGCAATAATTCTTTGTCAACGCGGGGTTTATAGTAAAAACCTTTTAGCCACGCTTCGGTCATCAAAAAAACCAGATTTTGATACCCGGTTTTATTTTTGACGAGTAAAATTAAATGGAAATTTTTATCGTCAACGCGGGGCCGCTTATCCGTTAAAAGATTTGGCGCCACGTAGAGTTCAGTGCCGATGATGGGCTTCACTCCCTTGGCCTTGGCTTTTTTATAAAATTCCACCGCGCCGTAAAGCGAGCCGTGGTCGGTCAAGGCCAGCGAGTCCATGCCCAGCGCCAGCGCGCGGTCAATGAGCCGGTCGATTTTAGGTAGACCGTCAAGCAAACTATAATGACTATGAACATGTAAGTGGGTAAATTTCACGGTTGGAGGACTAATATTTTATATGAGTAATTTAAAATTCAAAAATCAAAATGAAAAATTTTGGTGTCCCGCCGTAGGCGGGACTGATTTTAAATTTTACATTGTCATTTTACACTTTGATATTTGCATTTTGCATTTGTTTAGAACCGTCTTTTTCTTCTCGTCAAGAAATACATAATTCCGCCCAAAATAAACAGTGCGGCTAAAATGATTATCGTCCAAAACAGGAATTGAAAAATAAAAAAGTGATTGGCAATAATTAGTCCAGCGGCGATTTTTTTGCCAAGATTGGTTTCCGCTAAAAACCAGATAACGCCCGAGGCCGCCAGAATTGCTAAAATTATACGGCTGGTATTTTTCAAAAAAATCGCCGCCAAATATCGGGTGCGCAACGTCAACTTTTCCCATAGGCTCAAAACCGTCACCGCTTCTTCAATATCCAGCATCGCCTGCCAGTAGCCGGAAATTATTTGTTTGGTTTCCTCGCGGGAAATGGCAAAATGAGGTTCATTCACCACTCGTTGGCAGGTGTGGCGGCTGTAATCCAGCTTATCGGGCAAGCTTAAAAAACGCTCAATGTATTTTATTTTACGCTCAATTGAGCTGCCGGGAATTTGTTTATTTTTTAAGAGTTCCTCAAAAAGTTTTTCGGTTTCCAGAATCCCGATTTTGTAGCCCGAATAAGTTCCTTCGGCCAAAGCTTTTTCAACCGCCGACCAATTGAGGTCTAATTTATTTTCTGGCATGGGTTGTATTTGCCCTCCTTGTAAGGGAGGTGGGGGAGGTTAGATTGCGTTTTGTATGCGGCTACCCTTAATCCCTGTCTATCGGCAGGCATGTTTCTTTAGAAGAGAGACGATTTTTTTGAAGTATTATTACTAATACATTATAATGAAAATTGATGCAAAAAGCAAAAGTAAAATTGCCAACCTTGGCAGAAGAGCGAAAGCTTTGGCGGAAAGGATATGATTTTGTCGCGGGGCTGGACGAGGTTGGTCGCGGACCTTTAGCCGGGCCGGTAGTCGCCTGCGCGGTTTGCTTGACGCGCAAATCTTCTTTTTCTGTCATTCCCGCCCCGCATCAAGTGCGGGGTAAACTGGAAGCGGGAATCCAGGTTTTTTGTCGCCCCGAACTTGTTTCGGAGCCTGGATTCCGGGTCAAGCCTGCCCGCCATCGCTACGCTCAGGCGTTAGCAGGCGGGCCCGGGATGACAACTATAAATAATATTCGGGATTCAAAAAGGCTTTCCCAGAAGCAACGCGAACAGTGGTATAAACTGTTAGTACGACAC
>JAHKAK010000006.1 GCA_018826025.1 Patescibacteria group bacterium | reverse complement strand
TTTGAACGGGCGCTGGAATTGCTGGATTTGACGATTGATGACGATAAAAATAAAAAAAGATTACGGGAACTTTTGCGAGTGCGGGAAGTTATGGCAGATTATTTTCAATTTGATAATATTTACGGTTCTACTGATAAAAGTTGGCAGAATTATTTTTACGCGTTTAATTATGCGGCGCGGTTGCGAATGGGCGCATGAAGTTGGGCAATTTGCTACGGGTGTATAGTTAACAGTGTTACCCCTAATCATACCAAGTGTTACCTATCAGTGTTAACTGTACACGGGTTGCATGGGGATAACATTTACGCTATAATAGCGAGTAATGAATAACGATGTTTTAAAAATAATAGGAGCCATGCTTTATGTTTGCGAGGGCACGAAAGCGAGAGTTGATAAAAGATATAATCGATTGATTTATTCTGTCGAACTAACTAATTCAGATCCAGAAATTATAAGAATTTTTAGAACATTCCTAGATAAAATAATAAAAATTGATAAAAAACGCATCAGGGGACAATTATTTTTTTATCCAGATTTAGATGAAAAGACATTAATTAATTTTTGGTCAAAAACTTCGGCTATTCCAGTTTCGCAATTTAACAAGAGCATTTGTTTGAAGGCAAAAATTGGTAGATTCAAATCTAATCCGCTAGGAACTTTTAAGATTAGGTATAATTGTAAAAAAGATTTTTTGAAAATACAAGAAATGATAGAGAACATCTGGAGAGATGCCCGAGTGGCTTAAAGGGCAGTCCTGGAAAGACTGTGGGGCTTCACGGCCCCCGAGGGTTCGAATCCCTCTCTCTCCGCATCAAATCGGAATTCAAATCTACGCCAAAAATATGGTCGGCGCGAAGCGCCGTCTGTTCTGAATTCCCCCCAAAAAATCCTGAATCTGAAAGGATTCGCCACGCTCCGCGTGGCTCAAAAAGTACGGTTCGAGCTTCAATAATAAAGTTCGAACCGACTTTTTTGAATAAATGAAGTTTCTCTTCATTTATTCCCTCGTTTGCCAATTCTATATTGTATTTCAAAAACTTTTCAGTAAGTTCGAACCGATTATTCGCTTTTTGTTCAAAAGCTGATAATTTCTCTTTGAGAAGCTGTTTTTCGTTCACAAGTTTGTTTTTCATATCACGATACTCGTCTAGCGTTAGTGCGTTCTCTAGGTAAGCATTCATCAGCTTCTCAATCTTGGAATCCAAAAGAGAAATATCGGCTTTTGTAGAATCTGCAAAAAGCGTAGACGATTGGACTTCCACCAATTTATCCTTTTCATTTTCCGCTAACATCCATTTAGCCCAATCGTCTGGCAAAGAAACTTTTTTGATTTCTTTTTGAATTTCGGAAGTGATGATTTCCTCACGAGTATATTTTTGTGAACAAGGATTTTTCCGTTTAGTACATCGCAAATAGTTATGACCTTTTTGTGTTTCGGTGGTAATGAAACATCCACATTCTCCGCAACGGAAAAATCCTCTGTACAAAAATGGTTTTAAACCTTTGGAGTGAGGTTTAGATTTTCTCATCATCACTTCCTGAACGGAATCAAAAAGTTTCTTTGTGATAATTGGTTCGTGTTTACCTTCATAAAATTCGCCGTTATACCTTATCAATCCGTAGTAAAAAGGATTTTGCAAGAGATATTGAAAATTTGAAACGGAAAGCAAAGAATCTCGCCGCCCTTTCAAGCCGAGATCATTGATAATCTTTCGGATTTCTTTCAGCGTATATTTTCCGGTTGCGTAGGCCTCAAATGCCTTTTTGATGAGAGGCGATTTTGCTTTGTCCACATAAATTAGTTTTGTTTCTTTATTGTTGAGATAACCAAGAGGGGCCATTTGAGGCCATAAACCATTTTTTAATTTTTGGCGATGTCCTCGCTTTATATTTTCCGAAAGATTATCAATGTAGTATTTTGACTGCCCGAAAGCGATTGAAAGCATAAACTTGCCTTGCGGTGTCGGATCAAACCAAAAAGTAGGGAATTTTAGCTCTTGGATAATTCCGGTATCCACAAGGTAAATGATTTGCCCGCCGTCAACGCTGTTTCTCGCCAATCTGTCAGGGTGCCACGCTAAAATTCCCATGGCTTCGCCCGCTTCAATTCTTTTTAACATTTCAGCAAAGACAGGCCGACCCGGCTTTTTCGCAGTTTGCTTTTCCACCAGAGTATCAACAACATCAATGTTTTCTTTTTTCGCCAGCTCTCGCAATTCAGCCAGTTGGTCAGCAATACTGCGAACTTGCCTGTCTTCGCTATCCGTTGACTTGCGGGCGTAGATAAAAAACTTTTTGGTTTGATTTGTTTGATTTTCGTTTGTCATATTTTTAGGGCAGTCAAAATTAAATTATCGCTTTGCCTTTCGCCTTCGGCGAAAGAAAAAAAGATTGGTTTATAAAATTTCATTTTAT
>JAHKAK010000059.1 GCA_018826025.1 Patescibacteria group bacterium | reverse complement strand
TTATTACCAAGGCAGTAAAAGCAGTTTTTATATAGAACTTAGAGTTCCCTTTAATTTTTATTTTCCTATTTTTATTTCTCCCTGGAAGCAGTTTAGTAAAAGCTTTTTAAAGGTTTCTAATGTAATAATTGACAATAAGATTCCGTTATTATTAAGGAATATACCTTTTTGTTATCTAAATAGAAAAGAATTATCTTTTTTTCTTAAATTCAATTTTAGAAAAAGACGAGCTCTTAAATATGTTAAAATTAACAAAAAAGGATTATTAAAGTTTCCAATTAAAATAGAGCCCTATGATACAAATCGACATGGCTTGTCTCTAGAATGTGTGGAGTGTGCTTTAAAAAATCGTTGCAATGGTATTGATCCTATTTATATTAAAAATTTTAATTATCAAGGATTAAAACCCTTTAAATATTAGAAGTTAATTATGAAGATAATAAAAATAGACTATAAAAATCCTGATCCTAAGATTATTAAAAAAGTGGCTGAGGCTATTCAAAAAGGAGGACTGGCAATAGTGCCCGGGGATGCAGTTTATACGCTTGTAGGCGATGCGACAAATATTGAGTCAATCAGGAAAGTTCAAAAGATTAAGAGAAGAGAAAGAAAAAAAGCTTTTAACTTGGGATTATATAAGTTGAGCGATATAGCCAAATATGGTAAATTTAGCCCTTTAATTTATAAGATTCAAAAAACCTTTCCCAACGAGCCCTTTACTTTTGTTGTGTCTCGAAAAAAAGGTGTTTTGCCGGCATATCTTAATCCGGATTACGAGAGCCTTGGTTTTAGGGTGCCTTTTAATAAGGTGACCTCCACTTTATCCAAGTTTAATCGGACTCCTGTTATTGGAACAAGTGCTAATCTTTCGGGGCTAGGCAATACTTATTCAATTAAAGAGTTGATGGACTATTTTAGAGGAGTTTTTGGCAGGGGTGTCAGGCCAGATATTATCCTTGATGCCGGAGAATTACCCGAACGAAAACCATCGACCGTTATTGAGATTAGCGACAAAGAAATTAAGATAATAAGGGACGGGGAAATAAAAAATGATGAATTAAACAATAAACTAGAGAAACTTTTTTGTAATAATTTTAAATGATGATTTATTCATGAATAAGTTAAATTATAAAAATAAAAACATCATCTTTTTTGGTGGTAAAAGACCAAGGGAATCTTCTCTCGATTATAAAGCATTCAAGTATTTATTGGAAAAACATTTGAAAAAAGAAATTAAAATTATCGCGGTGTATGAAGATGATCAATTTAATAGTGCAAATTTATCTATCGGCCAGTTAGCGTCGGAATACGGCATAAAAAGAATTTTTGATATAGATAATTTTTTAAAATTATCTATTGATATGGGTTTCTCTGTTTGTAATAGGATAATAATTCCGGATAACATTATTAAACATGCACGAAATGGCATAGTTAATCTGCACCTGGCTCCATTGCCGAAATATCGAGGGCGGCATTGTTGCCTCCATGCTATTAGAAATAATGAAAAAGAATTTGGAGCAACCCTTCATTTTATAGATAAATATATAGACAAGGGAGAAATAATTAAAGTTAGAAAGTTTGCGATTTCAAAGTCAATGAATTCTTCGCAGCTCTTAAAGCTAACCAGCGAGGAAGCGTTTGAATTATTTATTGAGGTTGTTCCATTATTGTTAGCGGGCAAATATAAAGCTGCTAATAAAAAAATTAACAATAAAAATTCAAGATATTATTCATTAGAATTTTTAAAGAAAATAAATCGGGAGGTGAATATTAATTGGTCGAATAAAAAGATACTAAAATATTGTAAGATTTTTTCTTATTTACCCCCATATATTAAAATTGAAGGAAAAAAAATATATCTGGTTGAAGACGGAAGATTAGTCAAGGGATCTGTTGAGCTTGAAAAAGAAGTAGAAGAAAGTAATTAATTTTTGCCAGCCATATTAATTTAGAAGACATGAAAATAATAGGAATAGATACAATTTTGCATGATGTCTGCGCGGCTGTTGTTGAAGACGGCCGGTTTGTTTTATCCAATGTGGTTGAGCATACAATAATGGACTCAGGAAGGCTTTATCAATTAGTTGATCTGCATTTGAATCAAATTGGCCTCGTAATTAAAAAAGCGATGCAGAAAGCCAAATGCCGGCCGGAAGAGATTTCTTTGGTTAGCGTCAATAATTTTGGCAGCTTTTTTTCCAATACTTTAATTGGAGCGACTGCCGCCGAGACTTTATCTAAGACATTTAATAAACCCTTAATTACGGTGCATCATCAGGAAGCCCACTATTTTTCAAGCTGGCTGGAGCGTGACCCGAAAGATTTTAGTTTCCCGATTTTAGTTTTAAGTTCTTCCGGCGGTCATAGCAGCATCGTCAAGATTTTGAATAATAAGTTTGGCTTCAGGGAACTTTACAGAATAGAAGGAATGGAAGAGAGGAAAAAAAACAAGCCGAATTTTAGGGGAATCGGCGCGGTTTACGGTTATGTCGCCGACGCCCTAAAAATAGGGGGGCCTATTGGCAGCGCTCCCGTTATTTCCGAATATGCCACAAAAGGAAATAAAACGCTCTTTGATTTTTATAAAAGAATAGGTCATTTTGATATAACAAAGCTTGATTTTTCTCCGATGGAAAAAATAGTGAAGCAAGTAATCAGCCGAGAACTTAAAAAACGTTACGGTTTTTCTCATCAATTCATTTCTGATTTCGCGGCTAGCTTTGAAAATTCTATGGCCCAATTAATAAGCGATGGATTAATAAAATTAGCCGCTAAAGAAAAAGTTCAAGAAATTCATCTGGTGGGAGGCATTTCTGCCAATAACACCTTAAGAAAGATGATCGGTGAGAAATGTGTCGTCGCAAGTTTAGAGTTTAAATGTCCCAAACAGAAATCTTTTTGTACCGATAATGCCGCCATGATTGCTTCTTGGGGATATTTTAAGTATAGAAGGCTGTCAAAGACCCAAAAAGAGAGGCTCACTCGCGGCGGGATTATAATCGATTCCAATTTAAGATTAGAGGAGATGGCATTAAATCAACGACGAAATAAAAATGTTTAGTAAATTTTTTCCCGGCAGCAAAAATCTTTATCTTAATGACCGCCACGAAGAAGCCGATACTCATAAAGAAGATCGGCGCAAGCTTTACGATAAGCGAATTCTTCCACTTTTGGAAGAAAATAATTTTACCATTTTTGGAGAAAAAATAGACCCTTTTTTGTGGGATTATTATCAGAGTTTAGGGTTAGCCAAAATAAAACCAAAAAATATTTTTTACGCCGATTCTTATTTGAAATATCCCTCATTAACCAAAGCGATTTTGGCTGATGAGCCGTTGATTAAAAAATTAAAACAGGAAAAATTTAATTTCCTTTTTCCTTTTATAGAAAGCTGGGACACAGGAACTTTGGCTCAAAAAATCAACGCTTTTCTTTTTCGCTCGGCGGATTTGACCGATTGGATCAACAACAAATCAAATTATAAGCAAGTTTTGAAAGAACTTGAATTGCCGACAATTCCCGGTTACCAAACAAATTTAGAAAAAGCGGAAAGGCATTTTAAGGAACTTAAAAAGCTGGGTTTTAAAAAAGTGGTCTTAAAAAAAGAAAGGTCTGTATCAGGATTCGGCATTTTTGTTATAGAAAAAGAAGAGGATTTTAGCCCATGTTTAAAAGACAACTTTAGCGAGCAAAAAAGTTTTGTTTTAGAGGGTTTTATTGAAAATGTCGAATATCGCCCCAATTTTCAATATTTTATCACTGAAAATAATATTGAGTTTATTATTGCCACCGACCAATTATTGGAGAAAGATGAGGTTTCTTATTACGGTAATCTTTACCCTTCGTTTTTGGCAAAAAAGCCGGCTGTTTGGAAAACCATTAATGAAATATCGGAAAAAATATGCGATTATCTTCAGGCTAAGCGAATTTTTGGTTTGGCGGGAATTGATTATATTGTGACAAAACAAGGAAAAGTTTATTCAACCGAAGTAAATGCCCGCATAAACGGAAGTACCTTCCCAGCTTTGATTATTGAAAAATTATTTGGCAACGAGAAAATTTGTTGGAAATTTTTTACTTTTAACGTTAAGCCAATGTCTTTTAGGGAGTTTATTGGAAAGAGCAGGAAGGTGTTCATTAAAAAGAAAGGTGATTTTGGAATATTTCCGATTGGCGCTGATGTTTTGGATTTTAACGGGGAACTTCAACTGATGTCTGCGGGTAAATCACGCAAGGAAGTTAATGAATATATTAATAAGTTAAAGTCTTTATTCTAGGTAGGTGAAATTAGTTTTTATAGCAGGGTATCTTTTTGGTATAAAAAGTAGATAAATTCAAAAAAATGTGCTAAGATTTTGACACACAATGAGGTATAAGATTGACCAATTTAACTATAAAACACTTCCTCAGTTGGGGGGTTTTTTAATGGAGAACAAGATAGATAAGGTAGAAATAGAAATGACTGATAATTTAGATCATTTGCCTTGCTTGTCGGATGTTATGCCGCATTTGTATCAACTACTTGATTATGAAATATATTCTTCTATTTGGCTGAAGAATTTTCCTTTTTGTTGTGTCTCCAAAGAAGCGATTGACCATATTCTCCCGAAAGATAATAAATTTGAATGGGAAAAAAATAAAAAATGCAGAAAATGCTTTTGGTTTGAAAAATGTTCCGGCTTTCCTAATGGCTACTTTGACAAATACGGCTTTAATGAAATTTGTCCCGCCGAGGATCTCCCGGAGGAAATAATGATTGAAGTAACCCCAAGGTGTAATTTTAATTGCAATTTTTGTTTTAATAAAATATCCTTCGCTAAAAAAGGAAGAAAGATTGAAGAATTTAGTACCGAATATGTAAAAAAAATAATTAATGGTATTATAAAGTCGCGGATAAAAATAATAAGATTTACCGGTGGCGAACCATTATTAAGAAAGGATATCTTTGAGCTGTTGAAATATGCTAAGGATAGAGGGCTAGAGACAAGACTGAATACCAATGGTTCTTTAATCGATTTAAAAACAGCAAAAAAATTCAAGGGAATAGTTGATAATGTTCTAATCCCGATAGAAAGTTGGACAGACGCTAAGGAATCGGAAGTATCTGGATTTAGAAATGCTCTGAAAAAAAAGATCAAAGCAGTTAAATTGTTAAAAGAACAAGAGATTCAGGTTGTCCGAGCCGGAACCGTGGCAACTAAAGAAAATATTTTGAATTTTGATAAAATCGCGGATCTAATTTTTAATCTCCCCTTAGATGAATGGGAGCTCTATCGGCCAATTCTGATTGATAAAAAAACCAGTTTGAGTCCGTATTTAGTCAATCTTTTAGCCGATAAACTGATTAATTTAAGGAGAAAAGCAGATAAACCTGTTTTTATCGCTAATGCCATTCCTTTCTGCTCGATTAAAGATTTGAATAAACTAAATGCGGTTAGCAGAGGTGCTTTATATGATGATGGCTGTAGGCGATTAGTGATTGACCCAAGGGGGTTCGTAAAGCCTCATTACTTTTTAGATGAAAACATCGGAGATCCTCTTAATATTTTAGCTGCTTGGGAGCATTCTTTTATGAAGAAGATGAGAAGCTTGGAATTTTTACCGGATGCTTGCTTAAATTGCCGATTTAAGTATAAATGTAGAGGGGGGTCAAGATATGAAGCCAAGGCGGTGAATAATAATTATGGCGCATTAGATCCATTAGCGGTGCCTCAAAAAGAAATATAATTTAACTAAATTAGTTTGAATTACAAAATTACAATTTTTCGCCTTTCCTGGGAGGGGGGAAGGGTAATTTAAAAAAATTATAAATTAACATAAATAAAAAATATGGTCAAAAAAACAAAGAAAGCAGCCGCTTTTAGCGAAGCAAGTCAAGAAGACATATCTAAAGAAATAAAAAAAATCACAAAAAAAGATTCTTTTTTAATGTCCGTTACCACTTTTAATCCCAAGAACAAACCGGGCAAGGAATTAGATACGTATCTCCTGATTAACAGTTTTCCATATATCGAAATGGAGGGCACAAAAAAAATGATTATCAATCTGATTGACGACGCAAAAAAGAAGGAATAATTTAAATGGAACGGGTTGATATAAAAATAGGGTTTAGCTGTAATAATCATTGTCTTTTTTGTGTTCAGGGCGACAAGAGAAATTTTTGCGGAGCCAAGCCTAAAAAAGAAATAAAAGAATCTCTTAAAGAAGCTTTTAAAAAAGGCAAAAAGGAAGTTGTTTTTACCGGTGGCGAACCTTGCTTGCATCCGGATTTTTTGGAATTGGTTAAAATCGCCAAGGATATAGGATTCAAGGAAATCCAAATTCAGAGTAATGGCCGGATGTTCGCCTATAACGATTTTTGTCTGAAAGTTATCCAAGCTGGAGCAACACAGTTTTCGCCAGCCGTTCATGGACCTAATGCCAAAATTCACGACTACCTGACAGGTAGCCGAGGAAGCTTTGAACAGACTGTCCAAGGAATAAAGAATCTAAAAAAGCTAAACCAATATATCTTAACCAATACGGTTATCACCACCAAGAACTACAAGTCCATTCCCCGGATAGCAGATCTTTTGGTTGGGTTGGGCGTTGATCAATTCCAGTTTGCTTTTATTCATTTAGGCGGGACAGCCTGGGAAAACAGAGGCTGGATCGTTCCCAAGAAAAGCCAGACCATATCTTATGTCAAAAAAGGGCTAGATATCGGTCTGGGGGCCGATAAAAGAGTGACGACGGAAGCAATTCCTTATTGCCTGATGAAGGGTTACGAAGATTGTATCGCCGAAGCAATTATTCCCAAGTCAATGGTCTACGACGCGGATTTTATAGTTGAAGATTATTCCCAATATCGCAAAGATAAAGGGAAAGTCAAGGGTCCTGATTGTCCAAAATGCAAATATAACAAAATTTGCGAGGGGCCTTGGAAGGAATATCCAGAAATATTCGGCTGGAAGGAATTTAAACCAGTAACAAAATGAAAAGATTATATTTTGCTAGTTTAAATAATTGCAATGAAGATTGTATTTTTTGTGTGCGAGGCGGCAACGAATCGCCTATTGAATTTATCAATACAGAAAAATCGAAAAAGCTCCTTTCTGAAAAAAAGAAACAAGGCTATCAAGAAATTTATTTTGATGGAGGCGAGCCAACCTTAAGAAAGGATTTAGTTGAATTAATAAATTTTGCTAAAAATAGAGGATTTAAAGCGGTTAATGTTTTAACCAACGCTATTTTGTTAGCTGATGATAAATTAACAAAGAAATTATTAACAATTAAGAATAATAAAAATTTTACTTTATCTTTTTCTGTTTCTTTGCATTCACATAAAAAAGATATTTCTGAAAAATTAGTTGGTAAAAAAAATACCTTTAATAATACTATTAAAGGTATTAATAATTTAACTAAAAATGGTTGCCGAGATATTTCTCTTTATCATATAATTACAAGCTATAATTATCGTGATTTACCAGATTTTGTTAATTTTGTTCAAAAAAAATTTCCTCAAGTAAAAAATATTACTTTTTCCTTTATTTATCCGGCCGGAGCGGCTCTTAAAAATAAGGATATTTTCCCTCAGCTTTCCAAGGTAGAACCATATTTTCAAAAAGCAGTGGCTTTATGTAAGAAAAATAAGATTGATTTTTCGCTTAGCACTTGCGGTACTATTCCTTTATGTTTTTTAAAAGGATGTGAAAATATTTTATTAAAACAACAAGAATTGGATCAGCCAGAAAAAGTAGGTTTATTAGATGCGAATCAAGATGCTTCGTATCAACTGGCTACTAAAGAATTTCATCAAAAAACTAAAATAAAAGCTTCTTGGTGCAGTGATTGTTTTTATAATGATAAATGTGGCGGTATTTGGCGAACCTATGTTGACCTCTACGGCCTTAATGAGCTTAAGACAGTTTTGAAAAATGAAAATCAATCAAGCAGAGCAAATGTTCTTTTATTGTTGACTGGTTTTTCTTGTAATAATAATTGTATTTTTTGTTCAAATGTATCTGACCGCGATTTTAATAGTTCTAAGGAAGAATTATTAGAGAAGATTAATAAAGGATATGAAGATGGATTTAGGATATTAGAATTTATTGGCGGGGAAATTACTATTAGGTCAGATTTTTTTGAGTTAATTTCTCATGCCAAGAAAATTGGTTTTGAAGATATCCGTCTTACTTCTAACGGAAGGTTATTTTCCTATCCAGAATTTGTCGAAAAAGCATATCAAGCTGGATTAAGGGTTGTTGTTGTTTCTCTTTATGGGCATAATAAAGCTTTGCATGAGGGAGTGACTAGGGCGCCCGGTTCCTTTAAACAATGTATTGAGGGCATAAGAAATATTTCCAAAACAAAAGGAATGTATTTGGTCATCAATACAGTTATTTCAAAAATTAATTATAAGTTTCTGGATAAGATTAGTGAATTTATCCGTGAGATAAATCCGAAAGAGTGGCATTTGTTAGAATTACTACCTGATGGTCAAGCAATTAAACATTACGACGCTTTATCGGTTCCTTATAAAGAACTCTCTCCTTATTTAAAAAAAATTGGGATGTTGGGTGGTCGTAAAATTAAACGAATTGATTTTTTCGATTTCCCTTTTTGTGTTTTTAATAAAAAAATATTGGACAATAAGAATATTAATTTTTTCACTCCCGAGAATAGATATGAAGATATAAAACAAGAGGCTCACGATGTGGTTTTCAGGGTAAAAAAAATTGCTAAAAGGGGAAAAGTAATTTATCAGGATAAATATAAGATTAAGCCGAATTTCTGTCAGAGTTGTTTTTATTATGATCGTTGTGGCGGTATAGCCAAACCATATTTTGAAAAATATCAAGATAAAGAAATTAAAGAGTTAGCTAAAAAACATAAATTTATCAATGAGAAAAAATAAATACAGAGATGTTTATTATACCGTCGGCAAAAGCCCTTTTGTTTATGTTGGTTATGGCTGTAACAACCGATGCATTTTTTGTTTTGAAGCAGACAGGGGATTTCCCAATAAAACTACTGATAAGATAAAAAAAGAAATTAACATCATCCGAAAGAATTTTGATTTTATTAATTTTATGGGGCAGGAGCCAACCTTAAGAAAAGATATTGTTGAATTAGTAAGTTATGCTAAAAGTTTAGATTTTAAGGAAGTCGGCATTACTACCAATGGTCGGATGTTCGCTTATGCTAATTTTACAAAAGATATTTTTAAAAATGGCCTAACTCAAATTGTTTTGACTGTAGCGGGGAGTGACGCCAAAACACATGATAGACATACTTTGGCTAAAGGAAGTTTCGGTCAAGCATTAACCGGCATTAAGAATATATTATTATACAAAGCCCCTGATTTAAGTTTTGTTATCAACATTATGGTTACTCAGAGAAATTTTAAACAATTACCAGAAATGGTTGATTTTTATGTTGGTTTAGGCGTTGAAGAAATAAATATCGGTCATGTTATGCCGCTTAATAAAAAAATAGTCCGTTCTAAAGAAATAGTTGCCCAGATGAAACAAGTGGTTCCATTCTTGATTAATTGTCATGACAAGTATAGCGATAGGACCAAATTTTTATTTGTTGAATATCCAGCCTGTATTTTTCCTAAAAAATATCGACAGTTAGCTTTTCCTTGTCTCGAAGAGAATCCTCAAAAAGCCAGAATTAAATTATGCCAAAAATGCGATTACACTGATCGTTGTACCGGCATAAGCAAAGCATATTTAAATCTTTATGGTTATCAAGAATTTAAAATCTAATTTGGATGAAAAAAACAACGAAATGATCGAAGAAATTTCTCGTCTTTCGGGAGGGCAAATTTCTTCACTTGAATTAATCGCTGTTGTTTATGGTTTTAAACCAACCATGGCCGAAATGATAAATTTCAATAAATTTAATAAGTCTTTTATAAACAAATTAGATAAGATAAACAGATTATGTAAAGAATTATCACTTCATTTTGTAGTTTCAAGATATAAGTTTATAATCAATAGCCCAAGGGGGATATTCGAAATGATAGATTTGGATAGCCCTCAAAAAGGCAAGATAGCTATAGGCATATCAAAAGATAAAAGCGCAGCCCTGGAAGGAGTCGATTTATACTATAAAAAGACGCTTGTGAGCGAGAAAGGAAGAAGGTTTGGTCAAGTAATGGGCTATCCAGAATGTTGTTTAGATTTTGGGGATTATCTTTGTCAGAACAGTAAAGGAGACAAAAACCATGATCCTAATAATTTTGGATTTACTAATCCGGCCGTAGAATCTTTAAAAAGATCTAAAGAATTTGCTTGGCAATTAAATGTTTTTACTAATTCACCATTGTCTTACTGCCCTTGCACTTTGAATTGCCAAGAGAGCATTAAGTATGTTAATAAATTATTTAAAATACTAAAAAGAATTAATCCCACTAGTGAAAAAAATTTAATGGATATTTTAAAGGAACCGATTTCTCTATATTGGACTTGCGTGGATAAGATATTATTATACGGCGATTTTAAGGGAGATTTTGAAAATTCCGAAGTTAAATATCATAAGAGCGTCCCTAAGATTAAATCAAGAAGTTTTTATCAAAGCAATAGTTCTAATTTTTTGAATAATCTAAATGATATTTATAAAAAGATTCAAAGAGGGAATAGATTAGTAATGGCCCCAGCTTATTTTGAAATATACAAGGATAAAAAAAGGATTATTAAAATAAAAAAGGATAATCAATATGAACCGGTTTTAGTCAAGCCGAATAAGTAGAATTAATGAAAAATAAAATTAAAAAGACAGTAATTATTGTTGGCTATCAGTGTAATAATCATTGCCGTTTTTGTATTGATAGCGATAAAAGAGGATTACGCAATAAAACTACTCAAGAAATCAAAGATGAAATGATCGGGGCGAAAAAACGAGGCACTACCTATCTAGAGTTAATTGGCGGAGAAGTGACTGTCAGATCCGACGCCTTGGAGTTGACTGGTTTCGCTAAAGAGCTTGGCTTTAAGACGATTAACATGGCCACTAACGGACGGATGTTTTCTTATCCGGAATACACGGAAAAAATGATTAAAGCCGGTCTAACTGACATTGTCTTTTCCATCCACGGGCATAATGCCAAGCTTCATGACAAATTGACGCGGTCTCCAGGCAGTTTCAGGCAATTATCAGAAGGATTAAGAATTTTTAAAAAACTCGGTTTTAATAAGATTGGCTCCAATACGACAATCGTTAAGCAGAATTATAAGTATTTATCACAGATTGCCAAATTCATCTTTAACCAAGGTATTAGAAATTCAGAATTTATTTTTGTTGATCCAAGTTACGGAGCGGCTAAAAATAATTTTAAAGAATTAGTTCCTAAGATTTCTCAGATTGCGCCCTATGTCAGAAAATGTCTTGATGTTGGCAAGAAGAACAATATTTATCATTGGGCAATTCGGTATGTCCCTCTTTGCTATTTCCAAGATTATCTTGATCAGGTTAGCGAGTTGCAAGAAGTAAAAACTTTTAAAACCGAACACTTAGCGCCTGATTTTGAGAATTTTAATGTTGAGGAATCAAGACAGGAAATTGGTCGGATTCGACCTGGCAAATGCAAGGGATGTAAATTATTTGGTCAGTGTGAAGGCATTTGGAAGGAATATTTAAAGCATTACGGCGACAAAGAATTAAAACCTGTTTAATATATGGATATTTGTGTTTGGGACAAATGTAATAACAATTGTTCGATGTGTACTAATCCGGATAAACCCTGGCTTTCTTTTGACGGTAAATCAGAAGGAAGTTATGAATATGAGGTTCTGGTCGAAAGAATTAAAAGGTTCAAAAGCAAGGCAGCTTCAGATGACTCAATTATTTTAACCGGCGGAGAACCAACGCTTCACCCGCGATTTTTAGATGTTTTGAAATTTATTCGTAAAACCTTTCCTAAGCAAGAAATTAGAATTTTGACTAATGGCCGTCGTTTTGTTTACAGGGATTTTGCCGAAGCTGTTTTAAAAACAGATAATCTTAATTTGGCGGTTTCCTTATATGGCCCAACTTCCAAGATTCATGATGCAATAACAAGAACTAAGAATAGCTTTGAACAAACAGTCGGGGGTTTAAATAATATATTGGCCCGCAGAGGAGCTGATCAGAGCGTGGAAATTAGGACAGTTATTAGTAAGCTTTCTTATAGATACCTCGATCAAATTTTAAGTTTAATTAAAGTTTATTTTCCTTCAGTTGATCGGGTTATTCTCATTTTCATAGAACGTGAAGGCCAAGCGATTAAGCATTCAAAAAGCGTTAGTCTTTCTTACTCTCAAGTAAGGCCTTATCTTGAAAAAATATACTTATTTTTCAGTCTTTTAAAGGAAGTGCGCCTTTATCATTTTCCTTTGTGCTCTCTTGATTCAAAATTCTGGCCCTTTGTTTGGCGGACTCTGCCGGAGAAAGAAGTGACTTTTATACCATCTTGCATTCAATGTCAATATAAAAAATATTGTCTGGGTATTCATAAAGATTATCCCAATAAAATAAAGAGCAAAGAATTCAAATCTATTGAGAGCAATTTTATTGTTAAGGAGACCAATGATTTTTATCACCCCATTATTAAAGTAACTAAAAATAATGATTTTTGATATTCTGTTTTTGCCTTTTGTTTTTTTTATTGGCCTGGTGACCAGCTATGAAGATATTAAATATGGCAAAGTAAGAAATAAATGGATTATTTTAGGCTTAAGCTGGGGACTGCTTATTATTGTTTTTTTCTTTATCTGGTATTTTATTGCTTCACCGATTACCCGGTATTACCATTTTGAAATTCAAAATTTGCCGGATAATTCCCCGATCTCTGTTTTTACGGTTTCTCTTGGCTATCTGGGCAGAGTTGTTCTCAACGCAATAATTGCTTTTATGATTGCTTTTTTAATGTGGCGCTCTGATGCTTGGGCCGCTGGCGATGCCAAGCTTTTTACCGTTTATTCTCTATTAATTCCCTTTGAATATTATTGGAAATCATTCCTGCCATATTTTCCTTCTTTTGTTCTGTTGATTAATATTTTTATCCCTATTTTTCTGTATTTATTAATTAGATCCATTGTTTATTTTTTAAGGTTTTTATATTTAAAAATATCCCAACCTCGGGTAACAGAAAAGAAAAAATTGTTTGACAAAAAGAAAATAGGGGAAAGATTAAAAAGCATGGGCGTAATGCTACTCGGTTTTATCAGCATTTTTCTATTTTTTGGTTTGCTTCAAAAGCCGATAAAGAACAGTTTTAATATTGACGTATCTTCTTTGCAAATGTTTATTTTCGCTGGTTTTATAATCTTTAGCGGTTCTTTGGCCAAGATATTTCAAAAGGCCATTACTTTTAAAATAATTATCGCTTTTTTATTTTTGATGCTGGCTTATGGATTTAGCAGTTTTCCGTCAGCTACCTGGCAGATTCTTAAACAAACAATTCAAAATATGATTATTTTTATGATTGTCTTAGGTTTATTCAGAGCTTCAATTGATTTCCATATTTTAAAAACCGGAAGCAGAGAGATAAAGATAGAAGAACTTGGGCCAGGGATGAATTTAGAGGAGACAATAATCAGCGAAATTAAAAAAGATGGAAAATATTATTATCAACATATTGGCCGAATTTATCCCGAGGGATTAACGTTGGAACAAGCTGAATTTATTAAGAAGTGGCTGAAGGAGAAGAAAAAAGAAGTTGAAATTATAAAAATCTATAAACCATTTCCTTTTGTTGCCTGGATGTTTTTTGGGGTGGTTATTACTTTGATTCTAAAAAGCTCTTTATTCCATTTATTCCTAAATTTAAAATAATTTGTGGATAAGTTCCTCGAACTAATTTGCTAAATAATGGTAGAATTGCTATGGACAGAGACTGATATAATCAAGCTAACAGGTTTTGTCATTAGCAGAAGATCTTATACTATTTTTTGCCAGTCATAGTGAAAAATATTGCCGTAAAAATTTAAGACTAATAAAATGAGCAAAAAAATATTATTGGTATTATTGGTCATAAGTGGAGCGGTGGTTTTAGGCGCTTTAATTTTTCTGGGCTGGCAATGGTGGCAAAAAAATAGCGTTGAGCAGCCTTTAGCCGAGGAGTCATTATTGCCTCAAATTACGTGTGATTTTGTCAATGATGAGGTAGCGGCTGATCAAGCCAAGCAGGAGAAAAAAATAGAATTTTGCGTTTGCGTTAAAGATTATGCCGCGCAGTTTCAGTGCAAAGAAGCGGTAGCCAACCAAAACTATTTTGACCAAGCCCGCCAGCAATTTGACGCGTCGCTTTGCGACCACATCGTTGACGTTCTGCTTCAGCAATCCTGCCGCGCCACCGTGGCCAGCGGCATTGAGTATCTTAAAGAAAAAGACTTAGCGTATTTGGCGGATGTTTATTCGCAAAATAACAACTATGATGAAGCTATAAATCTTTTAGTTGGCGCCAAGGAAACAGAAACCGACGCTAAATTAATGCTGTCGCTGGCTTTAAATTACGCCGATAAAGGACTGATGGAACATAAAGAAGGAGAATATATTCCCAAGGCGGAAGAATTGGTCAACAAAGCCCTGTCGCTGGAACCGGACAGCGCGGAAGCTTACAGGGTGCAAGGGTATATTTACGAAGTCAAACCCGATCTTTTTAAATCAGTAGAAAGCTATAATAAATCCTTGGAAAAAGACTCTAATTACGTTTTGTCTTTAGTCGGCCGAGGGCACGCCTATAATTTGATGGGAGACTTATACAAGGCTCTTGAAGATTTCCAAAAGGCGGCCGAATTAGATAAAGACAAACAATATATGTTTATTTACGCCAATCTTTGCCGGCTGCAAACTTCCCGGGACGATCTTTTGGCGGACGGCATAAAAAATTGTCAGATCGTGATTGCTTCTGCGGCAGTGGGAGCGGAACTCAAAAGCGACACCTATCAAATTTTAGCCGATGTTTATGTGTGGGAAAAGAAATTTAATGAGGCATTGGCGCAATTGGAAAATGCCCGCGCTTTCTCTCCGCAAAACGTTAATTTATTCGTGAGTTTTGCTAGTTTATATAACGAAAAAGAAGATTATGCCAAAGCAATAGAAGAATCCCAGAAAGCTTTAGCCATCGATTCATTAAAAACAGCGGCTTATCGGGCGCTGGCCTACGCTTATTTAAAAACACAAGATTACACTCAAGCAGAAACTCAAGCCTTGAGGGGTTTGGAAGTAGTTGAAAACGATCCTTCTTTGCTGGTGCCCAGCAAGCCGTATTTTATCCAGCAATTGAATTATATCTTAGCCGATATTTTCGCGGCCAAAGGCGATAAGGAGAAAGAAGCGCAATACAAAACTGCAGGAGACAATGCCATGAAAACCCAATAGCAAGCTAAATATTTTTTCAATAATATGTTAAAAAAACAAAAAATTATTTTATTTTTAGTGGTTAGCTTGATTTCTTTAAGTTTTCTTTTGGGGTATGGAGAAAAAACAGAAGGAGCTTATGTGACGAGAGAAAATTGCTATTGGATATATGCATGCGATATTAAATGGTGTAGGTCAGGATATCCAAATTTGTGCGCTGATTGTGGTGGTGGCGATTGTCAAAGAAGCGGTTGTGGAGGACCAGCTGGATTTTACACTAAAGTTTATCAGAATTCTTGTACAGGTAGTCAATATTGCGTTAATATGCCCCTTCCGTCTCTTGGAACTAGATCAACTTGCTATTACATCAGCTATTGGTATTGCAGCGGCTCAACACCGGTGGCTGTTTGGGGTTCCGTGAGCGGCTCCAGCTGTTGGGACGCGGGCCAACCCAACTGTTGCTCTGTCTCTTCCTGGTCACCTGATCCCTCAACTGTTTGCTCGGGCACACCTTTCACCCAAACCAGCAACTGCGGTAATACCCGGACAGCCTATGGCAGCAAAACTTGCTGCGTGGCTGGCTATGGCAACTCCTGCACTTCAGCCGCCAACGTTTGCGGCCAGACCAACACCGGCACTATTCAATGCAATGGTTCCTGTTCCGCTGCCACGCCACCCAATTCTAATTGTTTGTACACCGTCTCCACCGTCGGCGGAGCCGGCGGCACCATTTCCTCGGCTTCAAGAACAGTTAGCTATGGTAATACGGCCACCTTTACCATTACTTCAAACGCTGGCTACCTCGCCTCAGCTTCAGGTTGCGGCGGAACACTGGCTGGCACTACTTATACTACCGGAGCGATTACCAGCGCTTGTACAGCAACTGCTACCTTCACAGCCAAGACTCTCTCCGTCTCTTTATCTGTTGCTCCCTCTTCCGGAAATAGCCCTTTGACCGCTACCCTAACCGCGACAGTGGCCGGCACTGCCCAGGGCACGATTAACTATACTTTTTACTGCAACCGCGATGACGATGGCACCAACATCACCTTGCCAGCTGATGGCAAATATGACGGCCAACCAGCCACCACTCAAGCGCATGATTGTGTTTATTCAATTGCCGGCACCTTCTTCTCCCCCAAGGTTATCGTGGAAAGAGACAACGGCGTGCCTTCAGCAACGGATAAAAAAACCGTGACGGTTTTTAGTCAGCCTCCCACCGCCATCAATCTATCAATAACTCCGCCTAACTATTGCGTGGCCGGCCCAGCCGCGACTTTCTCCTGGACTTTCTCCGACCCTGATGCGGGCGACACCCAAGGCGCTTATCAGGTGCAGGTGGCGACTAACCCTGGTTTTTCCGGACCCGGTACAGTGATTGACTCCGGCAAAGTCTCTTCCGCTTCCAATTCCTACGCAACAATATCCGGAATATTGGCTTACAACGACACTTACTACTGGCGCCTTATGGTCTGGGATGATAACAACACCGCTTCTTCTTGGGTAGCCGGTTCTTCTTTCACTACCCCAAAACACGCTTATCCAACAGCCGATTTTTCTTGGGCCCCGCTTTATCCCTCGGTCAACGAAACCGTTTTGTTCGTTGATCAGTCAACGGTTTTTGGTGGCGCAATCAAGTCGGCCTGGTCCTGGACCTTTCAGGACGGTTCGCCGGCTTCTTCTGCCCAACCAGATCCGATAGTTGAGTTTTTGTCCAATGGCACCAAACAGGTAGTCTTGCAGATAACCGATAGTGACGGTTTCGTCTGCTCTTCTTTGAATAAAACCGCTGGAGTCCGCCTGCCGTTGCCGAATTGGAAGGAAGTCGCGCCCTAAAAAAGCGCCGGATATTTTAAGTAAGTAGTTTATCGATGGGAAACTTGAAATAGTCGCTTTCTTGTGTTAATAATAAGTTTGTGGAAAAAATCAAAACGAAAATAAATAAAAATCGAGTAATTTTTTATTTGTCTGCCAAAATATATCCTTTGGAGGCAATTTATGGCGCGGCTTATGTCTTTCTTGACAGGGCTTATTTGTTTTTAAACAACCGCTCCGGGGAAAAAATAACGGTATTCTTGAAGGGCAAAAATAAATTAAGCGGAAAACAATTAGAGGACTTAAAGGGGGGATTTCTGAACGAACTGTTGAACTATGCTTTTAGGATTAAATTGTCCAAGGATAGCCGCAAATTAAGAGAGCTTATTGTCGGTCAAGCGCTAATTTCGGCTTACGGTAACGAAGATACCGTTCAGGAAAATGAAATAGGATACGAAAATGATCCTCTGGGAATCGCCATGTCATGGGAAGATAAATACGGAGTGAAGCCAAAGAAAGCAGAAAAAGGAAAGAAATAATGGAGATAAAATTTGACAAAAAGATATATAGCTTAAAAGCCATAAAATCAGCCACACAAGCATATCGGGGATTGGCTGATTTTGACTTTAAACAGAAGGGCGCTTATGTCCAGGTGGAATTAAAAAACATCAATAAAGATATTAAAGAAATAATTAAAGACGAATTTTGCAACTATGTTCTTTTTTCGATGAAGCTATAATCATGTTTGATTTGAAAAAAATAAAATATAATCAACTCGGGTTTTTCCGCTTTAAAAAACTCAAAAATAAATATCTTTTAACTAATGATGCCGGAGAGTATTTATTTCTAACCGAAAAAGAATTCGGAGATTTTTTAAACGATAATTTAAAAAAAGACGGAGAACCCTATTTGTCTTTAAAAGAGAAAAATTTTCTGAAAAACGAATTAAATCTGACTGGGCTGGCGGGCAGATATCGTTCTAAAAAATCTTTTTTGCAGGGTGGGCCGAGTTTACATATTATTGTAGTGACGCTAAGGTGCAATCATAAATGCGTCTATTGTCACGCTAGCGCCCAAACTATGGAGAAAGAGGGCTATGATATGTCAGAAAAAACCGCCAAAGAAGTAATTGAAAAGATTTTTCAGACAACCAGCCATTTTGTGGCGATTGAATTTCAAGGCGGTGAGCCGTTAGTTAACTGGCCGATCGTTCAGTATATTATTGAAGAATCTTACAAGAGGAATGAAAAAGCTAGAAAAGATTTAGAAATCCGGTTGGTTTCCAATTTTTCCCTGATGGACGAGAAGAAATTCAAATATTTACTGGATAAAAAAGTCGGCTTGTGCATTTCTCTGGATGGGCCGGAAAAAATTCATAATAAGAATAGAATTTTGATAGGGGATAAAGCCGGCAGTTATTATTATGCGGCTAAATGGGCAAAGAAATTCTTTAAGCTTTATCCGAAGTTAGTAAAAAAAGGATATATTTTCAAAATGGGAGTGGCGATAACCGTCAGCCGCTTTTCCTTATCTTATTATAAGCAGATGATTGACGAATATCTTAAGCTGGGTTTTGATGATATTTATTTACGCCCCTTGAATCCTTTTGGCTTTAGCAAGAAACACTTCCAGAAAATTGGCTATAGCGCCGGCGAATACATAAAATTTTACAGAAATGCTCTTAATTATATTATTGAGCTGAATCTTAAAAAGAAGAAAAAAATCAGGGAGAGGATGGCTCGGACTTTTTTGATCAAGATATTGACCGAAACAGATCCCAACCATTTAGATCTTCGCTCTCCTTGCGGAGCCGGCATTGGACAGCTAGCTTATAATTATAACGGCGATATTTATACCTGTGACGAAGGAAGAATGTTAAGCATGATGGACGATAAAAGTTTTTATTTGGGCAATGTTCAGGATAGCAGTTATCAGGACATAGTGGGTAATCCGGTAGTCAGAACGATGTGCTTAGCTTCTTGCCTAGAAGGTTTACCTTATTGTGAAAATTGTGCCTACAATCCATATTGCGGTGTTTGTCCGATTTTTAATTATTCCGAACAGGGTAATATTTTCGGCCAGATGCCGACTAATGAACGGTGTCAGATTAATATGGCGATCTTAGACTTTTTATTTGAAAAATTAGAGGATAAAAAGACAAAACTGATTCTGGAGTCTTGGCTTAAAAGATAGTCTTGAGCCATCCACAAGAAGGCATTAGCCATCTTCTTGCAGAAGTACTATAATAGAATTAGCGAAAGCAAAACATAAAAAATATAAAAATGAAGAAAGTTAGAATACCTCAAATAAAAAAAGACATTAAGGTTTTTTTGACAAGCGAAGAGGGGAGAATCAATAAAAAAAGTATAGTTAAAACTGCTTTGGGTATTTTGGCTTTGGGAGTAGGTTTTGCTAGCTTAATGAAGCCGGATCCTACTTCAGCTGCCTGCTCTCATGCCTCCCACGGCTCCCACGGTTCTCACGGCTCCCACGGTTCCCACGGCTCCCACGGTTCTCACGGTTCTCACGGTTCTCACG
>JAHKAK010000058.1 GCA_018826025.1 Patescibacteria group bacterium | reverse complement strand
TACGCCAAGAAAGTGCCTTAACTGGAAAACGCCAAAAGAAGTATTTTTAAATCTGCCGATTGAGCAAACCTACGAAAGTTTTGAATATTCACCGTTACCATTCCTGTCTTTGGAGTGTTGCACCTCGGGGTAAAATCTACCCTTATTTTGTTACCTTATTTATAGCATATTTGTCCATAAAAAGTCAAATTATTTGCATCAAAATATCATAAAATCACAAAACATCATACATTACATTATTCGCGCGATAGCAAATATAATGTGACGACGAGTCTTTCTTTATTGTGCTCGTCTATCGAGGTTGAACCTCGATAGATTACAGAACCTCGATAGATTACATCAAAAATGTTATGAGTAATTAAGCGATAGCGTAAATACCCGGAATATTTTTGGCTTCTGTCAAAAAACCAAAATCCCCGAGACGCTCTCGCGCCACGGGGATTTTATTCTTTGCTCACTATTTTACTTCTTCTCTTATTAATTATTTTATTTATTGCTGTTTTTCTCTTCTTCTTGCTCCACCGGCTCCCGATACCCCGTGCCGGCCGGAATTAAACGACCGATAATAACATTTTCTTTTAAGCCACGGAGTTTATCTTCTTTGGCCGCTACCGATGCGTTGATTAAGACTTTCGTAGTTTCCTGAAAGGAAGCCGCCGACAGCCAGCTTTCCGTGCTCAAGGCCACTTTGGAAATGCCCATTAACAGCTGCACCGCAGTGGCGGTCTGCCCGCCGGTTTTGCGCTGAAGGTCATTGGCCACTAAAAACCTTTGCTTTTCAACGATATCACCCACCAGTAAATCTGTATCGCCAATATCTTTAACGCGCACGCGCGAAAACATTTTTTTAATGATAATTTCGATGTGTTTATCGTTGATGCCCTCACCCTGCGAGATATAAATGTTCTGCACTTCTTTGGTCACGTAACGCTGAACCGCTTCTTTGCCGGTCAGCCGGAAAAGTTCTTTCAAATCCACGTGGCCTTCATTCAATTGTTGGCCCTTCACCACTAAATCACCTTCTTTCACCCATAAAACCGAGCGAATCGGCACGGCATATTCTTTTTCTTCGTCCAGCGCCGCTTCTTTTTTAACGACTTTTTTCTTTAATGATTTTTTTGCCTTCTCTTCTTTTTTAGGTGCGGCCGAAGATTTAATTTTGACTATCCGGGAAGAATCGTTTTCTTTGATCTCGATTATTTTACCATCTGTTTCCGAGACTAACGCTTTGCCTTTGGGCACTTGGCATTCAAAAATTTCCTGCACGCGCGGCAAACCCTGTGTGATATCGCCAGCCGTGGCCACACCGCCAGTATGAAAGGTTCTCATGGTGAGCTGAGTGCCGGGTTCCCCAATGGCTTGCGCAGTCACAATACCAACGGCCTCGCCCAATTTAACCAACTGGTTGCGGCCCAAATCATAGCCATAGCACATCTGGCAAATGCCCTGCCGCGATTGGCAAGAAATTACCGAACGCACTCGAACTTTATCCAGGCCCAGTTCATCAATTTTTTTAGCCGCGTGCTTATCAATCAAAGTATTCTTTTTCACGATAACTTCTTTGCCCGATTTTATTTCTTCCGCCACCACCCGGCCCACCACGCGCGACGCGAGCGACCGCCCCAATTCCTTGCCGTCCTCCCGATAAATATAAATGCCTTCTTTATCGCCGCAATCAACTTCCGTAATCACCATATCCTGAGAAACATCCACCAAGCGGCGCGTTAAATAACCGGCTGTAGCGGTGCGCAACGCCGTATCGGAAGACCCTTTTCGCGCGCCGTGCGTGGAAATAAAATATTCCAAAACATTCAAACCTTCTTTTAAACAGCTCTTCACCGGCAACTCAATAATATCGCCGGCCGGGCTAACCATTAAGCCTCTCATACCCATCAATTGCGACGTTTGGCCCCAAGAACCGCGGGCGCCCGAATCCACCATTAAATGAACAGGGCCGTTAGGATCCAGCTCTTGAACCACGAGCTTGCCAATATTATCAATGGCGGAAAACCAGGTTTCAATGATCCTGGCCCGCCGTTCTTCGCGCGACAACAATCCGTCTAAATACTGGCTGTGAATTGTTTCCACTTCTTTTTCGGTATTTTCTAATAAATTCTTTTTTTCTTGAGGAACTTTTAAATCATCCAAACCCCAAGAAATTCCGGATTTAGTTGAATATTCAAAACCGATCTGCTTTATTTTGTCTAAAATTTCCGCGGCTTTCTTAATGCCGCACTTGTCAATTATTTCCGCCACTAAAAAATTCAACAGTTTCTTTTTCAGCTCCCCATTCACAAATCCGACTTCCACTGGCAGAATTTGGTTAAAAATTACCCGACCGACGGAGGTTTCAATAAATTTTTCTTTTTGAGCTGAATAAAAATTAGCCGGCGTCTTTAATTTTATTTTCGCCTTAAGGTCAATATCACCGACCTGATAAACCAAAATCGCCTCTTCCGCGTTGGCAAAATATTTGCCTTCCCCTTTGGCCCCCTCGGTTATCCTTGACATCCAGTAGCACCCCAAAATCATATCCTGCGTGGGAATGGCAATCGGCTCGCCGGTGGCCGGCTTTAACAAGTTATTAGCCGATAACATAATTTTAGCCGCCTCGTTTTGCGCTTCGTTGGTCAATGGCAAATGTACCGCCATCTGATCGCCGTCAAAATCCGCGTTAAACGCGCGGCAAACCAGC
>JAHKAK010000057.1 GCA_018826025.1 Patescibacteria group bacterium | reverse complement strand
TTTCTGTCATATTGATGAGCTTAATGATTATTTAGCTCATCATATCAGGTATGACATTTCTATTTAACGCTACTATGACATTACTATTTAATTACGACAGTTGAATACGGTATATTGACAAAACGGCTTTTTTGTAATAGCCTTAACTTTAAAATAGTTATTTGAAAATTTAATAATTGTTCATCAAACATCAATGATAAGGAGGGCGGCGATGGAAAAGATGACTTTTTTGGAAGTTTCGATTTACGCGATATTGCTGTTTGCCGACTATGCTATTGTCTGGCAAATTGCCAAAAACGGATTTTTGGAAATTGGCATTGAGCGGCCAATAAACATGAAAGCCATTGGCGCGACTATGCTGGGAATTCTGACTCTTGTGGCAGCCGGATTTATTGAGCGGGCCGGCTATGTTAAATTGTTGCTGGCCAGGGAGGAGAATCTTTTTTGGGCGGCAGTGGTTTTTGCCGGCAGTCCGCTCATTTTGTTTCTATTGGTCAGATTTGTGCTTTTGCCCAAGGGGTTACCCGAGTATAACCGGGCGCGAATTAGCATGGTTTTCTGGGCGATGAGTAATTACCAGCCGGGCGTCAAAATGGCGGAAAAGGGTGAGGGTTTGGCCAATTTCCATCGCGCCCAGCAAGCTTTGAAATTTTTTGAAAAAGCCATTGAGGCGCAATCCCGCGGAAGCAGTCAGATCCTGATAACCCGGACCTATCAAATTGACCATGAACAGACCGCTTGGGATGGGCGCATGAATTTAAATTGTCCCAATTGCGGGTTTAGAGCTAAAGCGCCGATTCAACAAGAACAAGGAGATGGTTATTGTCCGATGTGCGGTTGCAGGCTGGCTTTTAAAGTTATGGGCGATGAAGTCCACGTAACAGCCTTTGGTTCGGGCCTGTATAATAAAGTTAGTCCGCGCCATAAGAAAAATATCGCTACCGCTTATGAGGAAATGGCGTTGCTTCTGCGGATGATGAATAAGTTCGCCGAAGCCAGAAAAGCACTGACAGCGGCCGAGAAATTTATTGATGAGCTTCTCGCGGAAGACCCTGACGATAAAGAATGCCTGGCTATAAAAAGCCTGATTATTTTCCGGAAAGGCGAGATTGCGCAAACTCTCAATGAGCGCGTTGACGCCAAACGTTTTTATCAAGAAAGCTTGGCGCTGGATTCCAAAACTGGCGATCATAAAGGGGATCAGCTCGTTAAGCGCTTGATTGAAGAGGTAAGTTAGTCCAAAAAAATGAACCCCGGCCTTAATTGTCGGGGTTTTTTCTTATCTCAATTATATGATAACCATTAGCGTTAGCTCTTTGAAATCCGCTGAAGTCTGGTTTTAGCAAGTCGCTGGCTTGCCATCCTTGGGCGGGAATGGATTAGGTCATTGATGTACCAATAACATACCAACAAACTGGAGTTTGTAAGGATGTAGTGTATTAAAATCCGCTAAAGTCTGGCTTCCGCCAGTTGCCTGACGAGAAAATCTAACGGCTCAACCCGGGTTGAGCCGTTAGATTGTTGCTTAATTTGAAGGCTTAAAATAAACATTCTAACATTCTTGCCTTGCCCATCCGTAGTCCCGCCGTGGCGGGACGAAGGAGGGAGAATGTGAGAATGTCGTATCGTAGGGTTTGGTCTAATTCATCAGAGGCAAGCAAGCGGTTTTATTCGGGAAAACGGCGAATAAAGAAAAAACCAGTGTTTTTTCCGTAATTTTTAGAAGACGCCGAAATTAAGGCCTGATTTTTCTGTTTTACGTTCAATTGAGGCCGGTTATTCCCCGGCTTTCTTTTTTTCCGGCGAGTGTAATATAATGAAAGAAAGGATATAGTTAACAGTTGCCAGCAGCGCGGCCAACTCGGACGGCAGCTTTGTCGCCAAATCCATTCAGCTTGGGCAGGATGGTCAACCAGCGGTGAGATAGATTATAATATAAAGTAATCTCCCTGCGCCTCCGCGCGCGGGGTCATTCTGAGCCCCGAGCTTGTTGAGGGGCGAAGAATCTAAAGAACAAGATTCTTCACTGCGCCCCGCCTTGACGGGGCTCCGTTCAGAATGACAACCAAGGGAGTCGGCTTGGGAAATCCCCGCCGATTTCTGCGGCAGGGTAGTATAATTATGCGAAGAGCCTATTTTCATCAGAATGAGCTTTAAGGATAAATTAAAAATACTTTTTTCGGATAAAAAATACCTTATCTCATCGGCCCTGGGGCTGGTTTTTTTGGGCATAAGTTTTTTCGTCAATTATTTTGCCGGGCTCTACGCCACGCGCCTGGCCAGCAACGCGGTGACGGATTTTTTTCTGGATAAGCTGCCGGTCTTTGACATAGACGGATTTTTTATTTACGGCGCAATCGCGCTTTTAGCTGGTATTTTATTTTTGGTCGCGCGCCGGCCCGAATACTTTCCCTTTGTCGCCAAAACCGTGGCGCTTTTTGTTTTAACGCGCTCGCTGTTTATGGCGGTCACGCACTTGGGAATAATTCCGGAGGGAATTCCGCTGCCAACGGACAACCCGATTCGCTGGATTACTTTTGGCGGGGATCTTTTTTTCTCGGGACATGTTGGGATGCCGTTTTTGATGGCCTTGATCTTTTGGCGCGATAAAATCGTCAGATACGCTTTTATTTTGATTTCCATTGTTTTTGGCGTCGTGGTTTTGCTGGGCCACTTTCATTATTCAATTGATGTTTTCGCGGCTTATTTTATTACCTATGGCGTTATGGACATAGCGAAATTATTTTTTGCTAAAGATTGGCTTTTTGTGGAAAGATTTAAACTGACCAAGCCGAGTTTTTAATACCGCGGATAGGCGGATTGGCACGCTGATCTACGCGGATGATCAGGAAGTGTATGTTTCCCTCTCTTAAGTTAAGAGAGGGCGAGCTCTTCCGAAGCCGTAGGCGAAGGAAGGGAGGGTTGTAGCCCCGTGGGGGCCCCAGTAAAGGCCCGCGTAGAGCAGCGTGGCCGCAACGCGGCTTTACGCCGTGGCCCGCTGGGCTTTACTGGCACGCCCCTTTACGGGGTGAGTTATGAATACAAAATTATAATTGTTCTAATATAATCGGTTCGCTCGGTCAAAATGAAAATAAACTTTCATTTTTCCCTCGCGGCCGATTATAACTCCTCCTACCCTCCTCTTAGATTAAGAGGAGGAGTAAATCCTGGGAGAAAAGATTGACATAAATCGCACCCGGTGGTATCTTATAAAATCAAGCGTTTAAGGATAGTTTTTATAAAATCAAACATACTTTAGCGAAAGGAGATGGGTTATGGAATCATGGATGATTGCGTTTGTGGTGACGATCGCGTCTTGGCTGGCGCAGGCAATTTTGTCCTTTAAAGAGGGGACATTCTCTTTGCGGCAATTACAGAATCGCAATGTAGCGGTCAATTTTCATGGCCGATATCATTGGCAGCATTTGCCGATGAGCTTTCTGAACAACTGGACAGTGAGCATTGGCGATTTATTCATTTTTCCAATAATCAACGCGCTGGTCGTACCGTACTTGTGGTTAATCTCGGGTTGGCAATGGAAGTACTTTGTATGTTTTATCGTCGGTATAGCAGTCAGCGCTATTTTTCATCGCGCTTGGTGGGGGCACGATGAAAACCTCGGCCATGTTTTCATTGATTGGAATTGGAATATCGGAATGGAGCGCACCAATCTTTGGGTGCATTTCTGGTTCATGGCGGTACAAGTGGCGATAGTCCTTCTTTGTATTTTTACGCCGATGCCCGACATGATGGTAGTTTGGTGGGCAAGCGTTTTATTGTCAGTTTTCGTAATAATACAAAATGTTCAGGCGGTTGTAATCCAGAAAGGAGGCTCGCCGAAATTCTTATTTCTCACATTAGTAGAGCTTTTTGTTATTTGGGCTATCGTTATCATTAAGATAGCATGAATTTGTTCCGTACAATAAAAACAACCCTCGCGGAAGGCGGGGGTTTTAATTTTGGAAATAAAACTTATATTTATTTGTCGTTGCTTCGATGCACCGCCCCGCTCAAGCAAGGCGATGCATCGAAGTAATCCCGTGGACGGCGGCAATATGGCGGGATTGCCACACTCGCCCTACGGTCTCGCTCGCAATGACGATTCGATAGGAATATTTTATTTTGTTAGCAACTTTTGATATCTCTCCAGCAATTTTTGATTGAGGGCTCGGATGTCTTCTTGTTGCGCCAGCGACTTGGCGCCCTCGCCAAGTTGCTGGCGCAGAGCCTCGTCATTTATTATTTGTTCCAAACATGTTTTGAATTCTTCTTCTTTTTTGGCTTTGAGGCAATTGAGGCCATCTTTCAGCCAGGGATTGTAAGCTGGGATATCACGAACTAAAATTGGCAGGCCAATAGCAGCCGCTTCCAGCAGGACCATGCCTTGATTCTCCTCAAAAGAGGGGAAAATAAAAATATCAATAGCGTTAAAAGCGGCGTTAACGTCTTGAACGTAGCCGGTGAAAGTTACGTTTTTGGGTAAATTTTTAGGCAAGGGTTTAGCCAGTAGCGCATTGTAAATTTTGCCAAACCAAATAAATTGATATTGCGGGCATTGCTTGGCCAGCGTTAAAAAAGTAGCGGTGCCCTTGCGGGGGATAACAAGTCCCACCGTGCCAATGGTTAACTGGTTTAGATTGTATTTCTGGCGATACGCGTTACGGCCGGTCAAGTCAGGAAAAATAAAGCTGGTATCAACGCCGTTGGACTGCACCACCAGTTTGGCGGTTGGTAAGCCGTAGGCCGTGAGCAACGATTTAGTATAGGCGCTCGGGCAAAAAACCAAATCCGCCAAGCCATAAGCGTAGATTAAGTATTTTTTCATCAAAGGCGCAATGAATTTATTAAAGCGGAAAACCTGGATAAAATCTTCTACCGTGACGTGCGACCAGATGATTACTTTTTTACCTTGCCGTTTGGCTTTTTTAATGAGCCAGAGCGATTTTAACCAAGGCGTGTTTATCTGTAAAATATCACAGGATGAGTCCCATTTTTCCGTGAAGGTTATATTGAGGGAGGCGAGCGCCTTTTTTTGGTTTTCATACGACGATAAAAGGCCGGTGCCGATTTCTTTATAGAGAAAACCGTTTAAGAAGTGATAAAATTCAAGATAAAGGCAAATACGCATTAGTTTTTTATTGCCTGAGCGAAGTCGAGGGCTGGATAAGAGTTAACCCTTCGACGCGCTTCGCTTGCTC
>JAHKAK010000056.1 GCA_018826025.1 Patescibacteria group bacterium | reverse complement strand
CCATGTCTTTTATTCTTTAGACCCGCAGCTGCCGGCGGATTTCCGCCGAGCCATTGATCTTTTCTTGAAGTAATTTTTTTAGATTTGGCATCGGACAATTCCATAGAATTGTCCGATGCCAATAACAGTGTCTCAATACTATAAACCCCTCCTACGCGATAACGCTTCGGAAGGGCAAGCAAACCGAACAAGGAATCTTTATGACGCGGAATCGGATAAGCCGTTTTGTTTGGAGAAAAAAGATATCAGGCACTGTTTTTACGCCAGCGCGGCGAAGTCGCCTGTTTGATGGACGTGTTTCCAATCAAGAATCAACCGCTCAATTGTGTTCCAGTCTAATCTTTTAACGCGTGCCATCAGCGGACAGGTTCAAGCGACCCGAGAGCCTTCATTTTGTGCAAACATATTTGTTCAAATTCCATCCTCTCCGCCAGTTAGAAAATGAAAAAGTTGTTAAGATAATTTTTATGAAGATCATTAAATATATAAAATCTAAAGACGGGCACACGGTCAAGTTTCTTCAGCAAACCAAAGACGGACATATTATCGAAACTGGGTATTATAATCTTGATGAACATATTCTTTGTATTTCCACACAAATAGGATGCCGTATGAGCTGTATCTGTTGTGCAACAGCCTTGCCGGTCGATACGAGCAAAAAAAGTTTTATCCGCAATTTGACGGCAAATGAAATAGTTAGCGAGGTTAAAAATACTTTGCGTCCTATAAACAAAAAGGATTTGAAATCCAAGAAAATATTGTTTTCCTATTTTGGGATGGGTGAGCCATTTTTAAATTACAAAAATGTTATAAAGAGCGTAAAAATTTTAACCAGGCTATTTCCAAATTCAAGAATAACCCTTTGTACAACCGGTATAAAACCTGATTTAATAAAAAAATTAGCCCATGAAAAAATCAATACTCTATTAAAACTACAATTGTCGCTTCAGGCGCCGACTGACATCCTGCGCAAAAAAATCCTGCCAAGAGCCGGCAAAATAAAACCTGCGCTTGACGCTCTAAAATATTTTTCTTTGACAAGAAAAACTCCCACAAAAGTAGTTTATGTTTTGATTAAAAATATCAATGATTCCAAAAAATGCGCCCTTCAGTTGGTAAAATTATTAAAAAAATATCCATTTACGGTAAAACTATCAAATTTAAACGAGATTAGAAATTTAAAACCCTCCGGCGAAGAAAAATTTAAAATGTTTGAAAAAATACTGAGCTCTAACGGAATAAGAACCTGCAGATTTGTTTCGGACGGAACCGATATTAATGCTGGTTGTGGACAATTGCGAAGACATTTTTATGGCGAGCAGTGTTCACTAAAAACTTGAAATAGACCCGACCGACCCTCATCAAATTGCCTTCTGGCATCAGTAGCGGTTGGATTAACCAAACATGTTCCAACTTCGTCCCATAATCTGTGCTTGGCATTACCGCCTTATCAAACAGGCGTTTTTTTGATAATATAAAGTATATGATTATAATTATTCCTGGTTTTTTAAGGAAAAAGCAATTTTATCAATCCTTGGGTGATCGTTTGCAAAAAGAAGGGTTCCGCGTTGAAATCGTTGACCTGGGGATAAATACGAAAGGACTAGAAGCAGCCTACCAAAAAGTTTTGGGATATTTTAAGGAGACATCGGGAAAAGATACGGTTATCGCTCATAGTTTTGGCGGGATTGTCTTAAAATATATTCTTTTACGCCACCCGGAAGTCAGCGCGCAAATACAAAATATTGTATTTGTTTCAGTTCCGCATGGAGGGTCTTGGGCTGCGTTGTTTACTTCTGTATTTCAAACAGCCAGAGATTTACTTCCTTTCCGGCGGCACTTTAAGGAAATAGCGAAAGTTTCTTTGCCCGAAGCAACCGTGAACTTTATTCCGTCAACAGAGCTAAAGGTTTGGATGAGGAGAGGCAGTTTATTAAAAGATCGCATTGATATTGTGATTCCTGATACAAATCACGATAGTATCATAAATAACGAAGCTTTTATTACTAAAGCGATTAAATTTATAAATAGTAATTACGATAGGATTTTTTTAGATTGATAGTCTAAGGAGCAATCTCATAAATTGTCCCATCGGGCGAGCCAGATAGAGTGAGTAGCGGGGGTGGGGTAAATTAGCCTTACTCCAGAGTGGGCATATAAACATACTCATTTTGCCTTTGTATAACAGTTCTAATCCCAGTACAACAGCAAAGCTGTATACGGGGCAGACGGCCCTCCACGACACCCCTGCCACCCATTGAGTGTTAAGTAATATGTTGCATAACAAATTAAGCAACACTTTTTATGCCAAGAACTTCACTGAAAAATAAAGGGTATTAAACCCCAAAGCAGAGCTCTGGACTCAAAAAAGGAATATCCCAACCGCCGCAGAGCGGCGGGGTATTAAAAACCCTGTATTTTGTCTTCGCTCGGATGATATGTCCCGTCTTACGGGACGCATCATCCTCGTTAGCCAAAATAAAAACATCAGAAAGCTCACTCGTATGGGCCGTTCCGGCGGCAGGCGGATTTGCTACCGGGGCGAATTAAACCATACCATCGCCAACGCTGTAGAAATCAGAT
>JAHKAK010000005.1 GCA_018826025.1 Patescibacteria group bacterium | reverse complement strand
GGATGTTTTCTTCTCGGCATAAAACTATTATATCAGAATCATATGATAAATCATACGATTTATCATATGATTCTTTGTTTACCCTGAACTTATCAGGGGAGCGGCGAATTCTTTGAAAAAAATATTATCATTTTGCCTGATGAATAACCCGTTGCGGAAAAGGAATTTCTATTTTCTCTCGGTCAAAGGCGATTTTAATCCTCTTGCGCAGCTCGCCGGCAACGTCCCATTGTTTTAGCGGCTTCGTTTCGCCGAGTATTTTAATCATAATTGCCGAATCCCCAAAATCATCAACTCTTAAAAATTGCGGCGGCTTCAAAATGTGTTCTTTCCATTCCGAATCCTCCGCCAATTCTTTGCCGACTTTATTCACTACGGAAATTACCTGTTCCAGATTCGCATTATAAGAGATACCAACATTAAGATTTACCCTGGCAAAATATTTTGACAGGTTTGACGTTTTTTTAATTTCTCCGTGCGGCACATGGTGCACAGTTCCATCAAGGTCGCGCAAGGTAGTCATGCGCAGACTGATATCTTCAACCAATCCGCAGGTCCCATCAAAACACACCACATCACCTATGCGATACTGGTTTTCCATAATAATGAAAAGCCCGCCGATGAGGTCGCGAATAAGGTATTGCCCCCCAAAACCAAGCGCCAAGCCGACAATTCCGGCGGCGGCCAGAAGAGGGGCGATGGCTATTCCTGTTTCTTGGAGAACCATCATAAAAGCCAAAATCCAAATTATTATGCCAAGTGAAGTTATGAAAATACGGATGAGAGTATTTTCGCGTTTCTTTTCGGCTTCCTTGGTCAAAAAGTGGTCGGAAATAATAATTTTCCGTACAAGTTTTTCAATAAAAATTCCAACGAACTTATGGATGAAGTACGCAATAATTATAATCGCGATGATTTTTACGCCATGGTCAAAAAACCAGGGCGTTAAAGTTTGAATAATTTTTTGCAATATATTTGACATAATAGTTTTTTATTATTTAGTTAAAATTTATGATTAAAAATTTTTCTTTAACTTTTCCAACGTAGTGCGCCCAGTAGGGATCGAACCTACGACATCCCGCTTAAGAGGCGGTTACTCTACCGACTGAGTTATGGGCGCGAAATATTATTTTTTTGTGCCCTCGGAGAGAATCGCCCTATACCAGTAAATTTTTATCCAATACTCTTTAGCGGTTTTGGACGGTATAGGACGCCCCGCACCCCCTATACCACTAAAGGATATAGGGCTAATACTTTAGTGGTGCGCGGGCGGACCTCTATATCCAGCTTAGAAGTCTGTCGCTCTATCTTCACCCCGCCAACTTTTGTCTCCCTAGTAGGAATCGAACCTACATATACAGATTAGAAGTCTGTCGCTCTATCCGTTGAGCTATAGGGAGCTAAAAGTTGGCGGGGCAAGTTGAGCTATAGGGAGCTAAAAGTTGGCGGGGCAAGTTGAGCTACGAGGGTAATTTTTACTCCTCCCCTTAAGCTAAGGGGAGGTTGGCAGAGCTAAGCTCAGCTTTGGAGGGGTTAAATTTTCAATAATTTTCAAAACCACCCCTTCAATATTTTTCAACACATCATTGTTCCAAAATCTCAAAACACGAATATCGTGCTTTTTCAAATAATCTGTCCGTACTTTATCATAAACTTCTTGCGATTCATCTGCGTGCTGTCCGCCATCAAGTTCTATTCCCAACTTGACCATTGGACAATAAAAATCCAAAATATACAGCCCAACGCTATACTGGCGAAAAAATTTAAAATCAAACAGTCTCTTGCCACGCAATTCTTTCCATAATTTCTTCTCGGCATCCGTAGAACTTTTTCTTAGATCACGCCGCCTGTCTTTAAGCGATGACTGATTAAAAATAAAATTATTTTTCATTTTTTAACTCCCCCTAACCCCCTCTTAGCCTAAGAGGGGGATTTAATTCCGATTCTTCCCATGAAATGCTTTAAAGACTTCTTTTAAATGCTTATCGGTAATATGCGTATAAATTTGAGTAGTGGTAATACTGGCGTGGCCTAACATAACTTGAACCGACCTAATGTCGGCTCCATTCATAAGAAGATCCGTGGCATGCGAATGCCTTAGGGTATGCGGCGTGACGCGGCGGGTGATGCCGGCTTTGATGGCCTGTTGCTTGATTATCCGTTGCACCGAGCGGGGTGTCAAGCGAAGTTCCGATAATTTTACTTGCCGGGCCTTGCGGGTTTTAGTTTGAATGGCGTCCATTTTAGTGCCGCCACTTTTGCCCTTAGCCAAGCGGACGAATAAGGCCGGCTCAATATCGCGGCGCTTGCTAAGATAGGTTTTAAGCGCTGCTTTGGCGGTGTCAGAAATAAACACCACCCGGATTTTTTCGCCTTTGCCGCGCACGGAAAACTCGCCTTTGTCCAGATTAAAGCTATCACGGTTCAATTTGCAAATTTCCGAAACGCGCAGGCCCGTGGAAAAAAGCAATTCCAGCAAACTTCTATCGCGCAAGGAACGGAGCGAATCGCCATCCGGCGCGCGCAACAGGCGCATCAATTCATCACCCTCTAAAAAATCCACCTCGCGTGGCGTTTGCTTGGCCAGTTCAATTTTGTCCGCCGCCATCGTTTTAATATCGCGCTTGGCCAAATACTTTAAAAAATTGCGTAAAGCGATAATGTGATAATTTTGGGTGATTTTTTTCAAACCAGCAGGTTTGCCCTGAGCTTGTCGAACAGGTTGCCTATTCAGCCACAGACGATAATCCCGAATCAAATCCGCTGTTATTTGCCCTGGTTTATCAATTTTCGCCCACCCCAAAAACCGCGCCAAGTAATGGCCGTAATTTTCCGCGGTCTTTTTTGACCGGCCCTTTTCCACTTCCAAATGGGAAAGATAGTCTTTGATTAGGGTTTCGATATTCATATTCCTATATATTACAAACGGATATAACTCACCCCAACCCTCTCTTTCGTAAAAGAGAGGGGACTCCAAAGAGAGGGCGTTCCTCCTCTTTTTTAAAGAGGAGGTTGGCAGAGCTAAGCTCAGCTTTGGAGGAGTTAAATTTTTCTTTTCCCCCTCTTTTTATAAAGAGGGGGCAGGGGGAGTTAAATTCCGACTAATCTCCAATAAAACCCCGTCCGTGTTTTTCAAAATATCATTATCCCAAAACCTCAATACCACAATATTGAATTGTTCCAAATATCGCGTGCGTCTTTCATCATAAATTTTTCGTGTGGTGCTATGCTGACTGCCGTCCGCTTCAACGCCTAGCCTAATAGACGGACAATAAAAATCTATGATATAAGGCCCCACGCTATATTGGCGAAAAAACTTAAATCCGAATAATTGCTTATTTCGCAGTCTTGACCAAAGTTTTCGTTCAGCATCAGTGAAGTTTTTGCGGAGCTCACGACGTCGATTCTTTAATCCTGTCTTATTGCGTAAAATTGTCATTGGTTTAACTCACCCTCGCCCTCTCTTTAAAAAAGAGAGGGGCATAAATAAAATCTCATACACACTTATTTTACGACATAAAGTCCTTTTCGGCAAATCCTATAATGCAAACTTTGCTTTATCGTTTATCCGCGTATATCAGCAGCGAGCCCTGTATCCGCGTCAATCCGCGGTTGCTTGACAAATCCTCGCCAAGTGCTAAATTATCCTAACGGCTAAAAAAGACAGTTCTTACTAAAAAATACACCAAAAGAAAGGGGGCGTGAGGTATGAAAAAAAATCCCTATGATTGGGACAACGGGCTGTTATTAGCGAAATTCATGATGGTTTGCATGAAGGCCGGGAATAGTGGAAACATATCAGATTTTGGTCCGCCTGCATCTGATGACTCCGCCCAATTGTCCTATTTAAAGGGCGCAGTTATGGCAAGGTTAGAAGGTAAAAAACCGCCGTTTAAACCGGGCGACGATGCCTTATCATGCGAGGAGGCCCGGCCGCTAAATAGCCCGGCTTCTGATTTGATATTGCCCGGTAAAACTATGGAGGTTATCCGCGTTTATTATAGCGGAAACGACCTCTGGCACATTGAAATAGAGGGACATCTTGGCCTTCTTTACCGCGCCGAGGACTTTGTCCTCGTCTTGCCAACCGACAACTTGCCGGACGACGCGGCTTAACCAACGCCAAAAAGGAGGTAAGCGATGGACAAAATTATGGTACCATTGCACGATGGTAGCGGGTTCGTAGAAATCAGTAACCTGATTAAGTGGGCAAAGACTATTTTGCCTGACCAAAAAAAATGTATCCTAAAGCTTGGTACAGGACCATTTATGGTCTTAGACGGTGGCCGCGACTGGCTTTATCTTATTAAACCCGGACAAAAAAGTCTCAAAAGATACGAGGAAAGACAGGGCGGTCAAACCGACATGACCAAACTACAGATACCAAGTGAACTGACATCAAGCCTTTTTCGAATATACATGATGATTCCAAGTGCCCTTGCGTCTAAGTGGTCTTCCGGATATGAACCATCCTACGCGAGAGATGAGATTAAAAGTAATGGGGAGAGTATCCGGCATTCATGGAACGCCTATTCCATAGGAGAGAAAAAACAAGCAATCGAGGGGCTCAAGGAAGCAGTTGAATTATCGTTGGAAGTAGACGATAAAAACAGCACTCATCGCTACCTGAGAAAATTAATCGCCTCGTTGCAAAAAAAATGAATTACCTGTCCACCTAGGGCGGAGCCCAGCTCCGCCTTTTTTTATTGCTACAAAAATACTACAAAAAATACCGAGTCTCACCTGGCCTCTCAAGTGCAGAGATAACTCTAAACGAGGGAAGTAAATTTAACGCCCCCTAACCCCCTCTTTAAAAAAGAGGGGGGCTCCCTCTCTTTTATGAAAGAGAGGGGCGGGGTGAGTTATATCCGTTCATAAAAAAGATAATTTATCCGCCGTATCCGTGCGCCAATTCGCGCCAATCCTCGGTTTAACGTTGCATTTTTTTTAGTTTTATGTTATCTTTTGAACGTCACAAATCAGAGCGAATTTAACGCCAATATTCGCAAATAATGCCACCGAAAAACTAATTGGTGAATATTCGCGGGTAATTCGTGAATGATTAGCGATTTAACATGTTAAAGAAACAAAAAAAATCCAAAGTAATTGAAGAATTCCGGGTGCATGGCACCGATACGGGGTCGCCGGAAGTGCAAGCCGCGATTCTGACCGCCCAGATCAAAAAGCTCACCCTGCACCTCACGTGGGCTTGTTTTTTTTCTACAGGAGGGTAAAATTAAATTAACCTAAACAATAAAATTAATTCCTATTATTGAATATCTAAATATAATTTGGGTATTAATCAATAAATTAGGAATTAAAAAAATATGCCGAAATCACCGGACAATTTTCAATCGCCACCGATAGAAGTAGGAAAACCGAAAGAGGAAAAGAAAGAAAGATCATTAGCGGATGAAGTTATTGATGCCGGAACAAAGACAATAAAGGGCATGTTAGACGGCCTCGATTCAATGCCAAAAGAGCAGGCAATGAAAGACGCCCGTGATGCAGAAAGAAGGAAGGATTATTTCTGGGCGGCTACATATTATGATAGGGCTGGTGAAACGGAAAAAGCGATAGAGTTTTGGGAAAAAGCCGCGCAAGAATGTGAAAAAGAGGGAAGCTATGAATTTGCTCACAGTTATTATATAAAGGCAGCTAATTTCGTGAAGGCCGACGAAGCGATTAAAAAACATGAGGAAAAGAAAGAAAAAGCCATTAATCAAGTAAGAGAAATAATGGGCGACATCGGTCAGCAAAAATCTTCAGAAAAAATAGAAGCGGAGTTCAAAGAAAGAAGCGGATTTCAACTAAAAGAAGAGGCGGAGGATTTTGAAAAAAAGGAGTTATATAATAATGCAGCGCAAACATATAAAGCATCGGCTATACTTTTTGACGCTTCTGGTTCTCCGGGAGAAACAAGTAAGTCTTGGAGAAAGTATGCTGAAATGCAATTAAAATTAGGAGATACAGCAGAAGTCCTTAGCGGGCTAGAAAAAGCTGGAGACGGAAAGATTTTACTGGCAATCAAAAAATGGTTGTTGAGAAATACAGAAGAATCGAAAAAAGAGAGATGATTGTTTGAGCCACAATTTCTCAATTCCCGAATAATACTATCCATCGTTCGAAGATTAAAAAACCAAAAAACTATCCTGCAAAGTAGGTAGTTTTTTGGTTGGGCTTAATGGAATTAAGCCAGCATGAATGGGTCTCGGTTACGTGCGCTAGGATGTCCATTTCATCGGAATGGAAATTATGGACGGGAATGAAGAACGCGATAAAACGATTTACGAAGACTTAACTGAAGTACTGGCGGCGTTGCGCGAAGTCATTATCCAGAATTTCCAGATTGATCTGCCCGAAGCCAGGGTTGTCTCCATGACCACCGAGATGGTCGAAAGCGGATTTCTCGAATATTGCCGCGACGAAAACGGCGTGCTCTGCATCAGGCCTAAAGAGCCGCTCTACGATTTACGAATCAAAATCATCAAAACACCGGACGGACCCGCGCCCGAAGAATTCCGGCAAAAATGGATTGGATTCCTTTTAGCGGCCCGCAAACTTCAGGCGGGATACGTCCTAAATCCAGGATACGAGAACGGCGGCTATGAAGTCCTCAAGAAAGATGCACTCGGGATGTTTCGCGTAGTTTCTCCGGAAGGTGCTGACCAGCTGGCAGAAATATTTAAAGATTCCCAGACTCTCCTATTCGGCCTTGACGAGGCGGAAATCGTTCCATAGTGCACAAACCTTGCGAAGTCCGACTTCGCAAGAATCAATTCCCAAACAGGCAGAGAACCAACTTTGCCTGTTTTTTATTTGCTCCTACAAATTACGAATTGCCGCCGATTACGAATATAGGGATATGAATTTAACTCCTCCTAACCTCCTCTTTAGAAAAAGAGGAGGAACCTCCCTCTCTTTTTTAAAGAGAGGGTTGGGGTGAGTTAAATTTTTATCGGCCAGTTGCATTTTTTTTAGCTTTATGTTATCTTATAGACGCTAATTCACGCAAATAAAATCCATGCAAAAAATAAACGCCAGTGGCGTAAACCCCGTCAGAAGTTTAAACATAAACTTTTTAATACCACTAAAGCAAGCCGCCGGCGATTCGCCTGATAACTCCTTATTGAGCTAATGCCGGCTGAACTTCTAACGGGGTAAATTTGCGTTTATACCTTGCGTAAAGTTGCTTCTACATGCTAAAAAAACAAAAAAAATCCAAAGTAATTGAAGAATTCCAGGTGCATGGCACCGATACGGGGTCGCCGGAAGTGCAAGCCGCGATTTTGACCGCCCAGATCAAAAAGCTCACCCTGCATTTGAAAAAACACGCCAAAGACAACCATTCCCGCTTTGGCCTTTTAAAAATGGTGGCCAAACGCAAAAAATTAGTGGACTATCTCTCTAAAGAAGATCCGGAGAGGCATAAAAAACTATTGAAGAAACTAGAGTTAAAGAAGTAGGCATCACGAATCATGCACTAATTACCGCGAATACGACACGAATTTTATAATTTGATTCGTGTTTAATTAGCGGAAATTCGCGTAAAGTTCGCGAGTAAAGCGATTCTCATGTCTGTCATCAAACATAAAGACCAGCGGGTCGGAGTTTTCATTGATGTGCCGAATTTATACCACTCGGCCAAAAACCTCTACCACGCCAAGGTTAATTTCAAAGAAGTTTTAAAAACCGCTATTGCCGGCCGGCACTTAATCCGCGCCCTGGCTTATTCTATTCGTACGGAAAGCGGAGAAGAGCAAGCCTTCGTGGACGCGCTCACCAAAGCCGGCATTGAAGTAAAATTAAAAGACTTGCAGATTTTTCCGGGCGGGATGAAAAAAGGGGATTGGGATGTTGGAGTGGCGGTAGACGCGATAAAAATGGGACCCAAGCTGGATGCCATAGTGCTCGTCACCGGCGACGGAGATTTTGTGCCATTAGTAGAATTTTTGAAAGTGAATTTTGGCTGCCAGGTGGAAGTCATCGGTTTTGGCCGCTCAACTTCGGGACACCTGAAAGAAGCCACTGATGATTTTATTGACTTGGGGGAAAATAATAAAAAGTACTTAATATGATAATTAAGAGTTAAGAAGTTTTTGATAGACGACTGGCGAGAAGGGGAAAAGAGAAAAATACACAATTAACCTATATTGTGTGCTCCTCTCTTTTCGCCCCGTTAGAAATTATTTTGTGCTATACGATGTGTGAATATCTTACCGTAGTCTAATAATTTATTTACAGTAATCAATTTATTCAATAATTTCTAACGGGGTTTACTCTTTTGCCCGGTCTCCTGTCAAGACGATTGACTCTCGTTTTCTATGGACAAGAAAATTTTTACCCGCGACTTTGGCGGGCGCGCCTTGCGCGTGGAAGTGGGGGAGCTGGCCCAACAAGCCAATGGTTCGGTTTTGGTGACCTATGGAGATTCCACGGTGCTGGCCACCGCGGTTTTAAACCCCAAAACCAAAGAACGGTGCGACTATTTACCGCTCACCGTTGACTACGAAGAAAAATTATACGCGGCCGGTAAAATCAAAGGCAGCCGTTTTATTAAGCGTGAAGGCCGGGCCCAAGACAGCGCGATTACAAAGGGCCGCTTCATTGACCGAACTTTGCGGCCACGTTTTAACCAGGCCATCCGCAATGAAATTCAGGTCGCCATAACCGTATTGTCATATGACAAAGCTAACGACACGGATGTTTTGGGCATTTTAGCGGCGTCTTTGGCACTGTCCATCTCGGATATTCCCTGGGACGGGCCGGTGGCCGGCGTTCGCGTGGGCCGAGCTCAGCTCGGCGTGGGCCGCCAAGATAGCCAATTCATAATCAACCCGACTTTTGAAGAGCGGGTTGCCGGAGATTTGGAGATTGTCGTGGCCGGCACCGCGCAAAAAATTAATATGATGGAAGCGGGCGCCAAAGAATTGCCGGAAGAAGAAATGCTGGCCGCCATTGCCGCGGGCCAGAAAGCCAACGAAGAACTTATCACTTTTCAAAATGAAATTATCGCGGAGCTTAAACCGCAAAAAAAACAGCTGGAAATTAAATCTATCTCCGCGGAGCTAAAAAATAAAGTCGGTAAATTCCTAGAAGATAAATTAGACGAGGCGATTTTTGCCAAAGAAAAACACACCCGCCAAAACCGCTTAGGCCAATTGCACTACGATTTAGTTAAATTCATCCGGGAGAGTGAAACCGAAGAAGTGGATGATAAAGTTTCACTGGCCGCCTCTTTCTTTGAGGAAAGAATTGATGCCACCGTTCATACCAATATCTTGAAAAACGAACGCCGGCCGGATAATCGCAAGTTGAATGAGGTTCGCGAACTTTCCTGCCGCGTCGGAGTTCTGGCCCGCACCCACGGCTCCGCGCTTTTTAATCGCGGCAATACCCAAGCGCTGGCCACGGTGACGCTGGGCTCGCCGGGCGACAAACAAATCATTGATGGCTTGGAAGAAGAATATAAAAAACGTTTCATCCATCATTATAATTTTCCGCCCTTCTCGGTGGGCGAAACCGGCGGATTTCGCGGCCCGGGCCGCCGGGAAATCGGCCATGGCGCGCTGGCCGAACGGGTGCTGATGCAGCTTATCCCCGACGAAAAAGATTTTCCCTACACCATTCGCGTGGTTTCAGAGATATTATCCTCCAATGGCTCCTCCTCCATGGCTTCGGTTTGCGGCTCCTCCCTCGCCTTAATGGACGCGGGTGTGCCGATAAAATCGCCCGCGGCCGGCATTGCCATGGGCTTAATGATTGACACCGATGGCAAAAAATACAAAGTGTTGACCGACATCCAGGGTCCGGAAGACCATCACGGCGACATGGATTGCAAAATAGCCGGCACCGCACAGGGCGTTTGCGGCCTGCAAATGGATGTTAAAATTGAAGGGGTAGACTTAAATATTTTACGCGACACGCTGGCCCAGGCCAAAGAAGCGCGCTTACATATTCTGCAATGCATGAACAACGCCATTGCCACGGCCAGACCCAATCTTTCGCCCTTTGCCCCGCGCATTATTACTATTCAAATTAACCCCGATAAAATTCGCGACGTCATCGGCCCCGGCGGCAAAGTGATCAATGAAATCACCGCTCAGACCGGTGTTAAAATTGATATTGAGGACTCGGGCTTGATTTTCGTCACCTCCATTGACGAAGCCTCCGCCCAAAAAGCGGTTGAGTGGATTAAAAACCTAACCCATGAAGTGACGGCCGGCGAAATTTACCAAGGCAAGGTCACGCGCCTCATTAATTTTGGCGCGTTCGTGGAAATTCTGCCGGGACAGGAAGGACTTGTCCACATTTCGGAGCTCGCCCCCTTTCGTGTGGAAAGAGTTGATGATATAGTAAAAGTAGGGGATTCGGTCACGGTTAAAGTAAAAAATATTGATGACATGGGCCGCATTAACTTAACCATGCGCAACACGCAAAAAAATAATTTCCCCGAAAACCAATAAATATTCCTGCCGCCTTTTTACTTCTTACTTATCACTGACCACTTATAACTTATCACTTATCCCTAGGGGGGATTATGGATATAAAACAAAATAAACCTAGTTTATCCCAAGAAGCTAATTCCACGCTTAATCCAAAAAGTGGTTTTTCTGATTCGCCGTCGCTGATGACGCAATTTGTTATCCGGACAATGGCTGGTGACTTAAAAACCGCTGCTTCGCAACCAGCCGCAAAAATGACCGACGCCAAAACTTCTCCGCCAACCCCGCCTCGCGCCGTGCCTCGTGCCACGCCGCGTGGCGAGCAAAGTGAGCTTTACGCGGCCGCGCCCCGTGACGATAAGTTCTATGGGGGCGAACAAAGCGAGCTTTATGGAGCCGCGCCGGGCTTGCCGGCAAAAGCAGCTGCCCGCATTACCAAAGAAAATTTAATTCAAACCCAAGAAACGCAAGAGAAAGAATTGCGCGATATTTTAATCCAAGCGAAATTTAAAATAGCGGCTAAAGAATTTGACGGAGTGATAGTTGACGCGCAAAAAATAATAGATAACCCCGCTGCTGGCTGGCTGTCTAAGTGGCGCGCCAAACGGCTTATCAAAAAAGCTCAAAAGGGGATAGACGAAAAAACCAACGAACCGATGATAGTAATTCCGCTCTCCGCGCCAGCTAAAATAATTCCACCAAAGCCAGCACCCGCGCCGCGTGGCGATTCGCCAAAAGGCGAAGAGCTTTACGCGGCCACACCAGTTAATTTACCGATCACGGAAGATCGTTTATCAACTCAACCAACACCCTCCAGACCCATGCCTTCTCCCTCTCCAACGCCAACTCCGCCATTACCGCCAACACCCAAACCAGCGACGCCAGAAACTTTCATACCTCCGCCAACCCCGCCAGCCGCTGCGCCCCGTGACGATAAGTTCTACGGGGGCGAACAAAGCGAGCCTTACGGGTCTGCACCCCGCGACAATCAGCTTGACACGACCGAACCCAAAGAGGTATTGGATATGAAAAAAATCACTTTGGTCGGTTTATCCTCAATCGCGATTTTAGCGCTAATTATTGGCGGCTTATGGTATTTCCTGAAACAGCCTGCCTCGCCGGCCCAGATTTCGCCGTCGCTTTCACCCAGACCAAGCCTCGCCACGCAAACACCCAGCCCCACGCCAACGCCCGCGCCAACGCCCCTCTTTAAAGCCGACTCGCAAAAAATCTTTGAATTAAAAACCGGGCAAGAAAAAGCCAACTTTCAAGAAGCTATAGCGCAACTATCTCAAACTGATGAACCAGCCGGTGGCTTCATCTATTTGCTTTTTAAAGACAGCCGTGAACAATTTCCGTCTTTAGCGAAAATAGCTTCTTCCACGGAAATTGATTTATTCGACCTGCCAACACAAATCAACGCCGGCTCCCTCAAAAATCAGCTGGCGATGAACCGCTTTTCTTTCTTTGTCTACTCGCAAGGCCAGTCGGATTCTTCTCCTTTCATTTCCGAACTGAATTCCGGCCGCTGGGGTTTGATTATTGAAGTTCAAAACATTGCCTCAACTTCAATTGATGATCTGGCAAAAAGCTTAAAAGACTTGGAGCAATTAACTCTCGCTGGCCTAAAAATTTTATTGCCTGACGCTAAAAACAATTTGCCGGCCAAACCGATCTGGTTGGATAATGTTTACCGCGGCATTCAGATCCGTTATGTCAACTTACCCGAACCCGATCTTTCTCTGGACTACGCGATTGTGAATAGCCAGCTCATCTTTGCCACTTCTAAAGCCAGCATGCACGCGATAATTGACCGTGTTTTACCGCCAATAACCAATTCGTCGGGTATTGCGCCGATAACGCCATGATCAACTTTCATAAAGCCATCCTGGCTCCGCTTGTTTATTATGATTTGCTTGAGCACCCCCTCACTGCCCTTGAAATTTTTAAATATCTCCGAGCCGACGGCCCGGAGATTTCGTTTTTTGGCGTTCGCCAACAACTGAAAGAAACGGCCAATATCAGCCGGCAAAACGGCCTCTATTTTTTGTCCGGCCGCCAAGAGTTAATCGCCACGCGGCAAAAAAGGCTGAAAATAGCCCAGCTTAAATGGAAGAAGCTAAAAAAAATCGGTAAACTTTTGGCGCTGTCTCCCTGGCTGCGCCTGGTCGCCGCGACCGGCTCGCTCACCAGCTATAATACCAAGAAACAAAGCGATTTTGATTTGCTGATAATCCTTAGAAAAAATCGCTTATGGCTGGGCCGGCTTTTATTGACCGGATTAGTCGGCCTCCTGGGCCAACGGCGGCACGGCGAACTGACGCAAGATCGGATTTGCTTAAATTGCTACCTGACCGAAGAGAAGGTGGAGATAACCCCGGATATTAAACCCCGCGACTGGCACGCGGCCCAGGAATATGGCCGGCTGACGCTATTGCTGGAAATTCAACCCGGGCTTTATAAAAAATTCACCCAAAGTAATTTATGGCTCGCGGATTTTTTGAAAAATTATCCTTGGCCAAACGCCACTGGCGCCAAAAAAATCCCGCCCGCGCTATTTTTTTCCTTCTGGCGCCAAATTTTGGAACGGCTCCTCAACGGCCGGATAGGGGATAAATTGGAACAGCTCTCCGGCCAGTGGCAAAAAAAGCGCATTCAGGAAAAGCGGCCCCAAGAAAACTCGCTTGAAGGCAACCAAGTATTTATTAGCGACTGGTGCCTGATGTTCCACCCGCAGTCAAAAAGTGATAAACTGATGAAAGAGTTTGATCAACGAATGATTAAATTCTAATACCTAAATTCAAAATCATAATTTTAAATGTACGAATAAATATAACTCACCCCACCCCTCTCTTTTATGAAAGAGAGGGCACCCCCTCTTTTTTAAAGAGGGGGTCGGGGGGAGTTAAATTTGAGCCTGTTTGGAATTTAGTATTTCGGTCATTAGAATTTGTTTCGGATTTCAATATTAGGATTTAGCATTTTATAGAATTACTTTATGCAATCAACCCAAATAAAGATCAACAAGTCATCCGCCAATAGCAATGAAGGCGCCAAGCCGGCAAAAAATTTCGTCAACCTAACCAACTTGCCAGCTAAGCCGCCCGTCCATAGCCGCCTAAAAAAATACCTTTGGCTGTTGCTGATTTTAGTTTTGGCCGAAGGCGCAACCATTGCTTGGTTGTATTTTTTAAAACCTGTCTCGCCTTATCAAAAACTGCTGCCGCCAAACGCCATCGCGTCGTCTTATTTTAACCAGTCCACGCTGATTGCTTTCTTAAAATCCCAAAAAAACGATAATCCTGACTGGCCTTGGCTAACCTGGGGTAAAGAGGCACTAAATGAATTCCGGTCACAAACCAAAATTGACCAACCAGAACAAACGCTAGCCCTCTTGGCCGACCAAATGGCCTTAGCAATTTTACCCCAGACAACCGGAGCCAACCCAACCTGGCTTATTTTAGCTACGATTAAGGCGTCCTCCGATGAATTCCTTTCCTCGCGCGACCAAACTGAACAAGCTCTAAAACAAAATTTTAACCTAACCAGTGAGATTTACCGACAAATTAAGATTTCTCAAGTCCAATCGCTAAAAAAGGACAAACTCAGCCTTTTTTATGCCCAAGTTAACAATTATTTTATTTTGACGAACAATGAAAGCCTTCTCAAAGAAACAATAGAAAAAATCATTAAATGACCACGGATAACGTAACCGCGGATAACGCGGATTTAAAACGGATATACGCTGATACGTAATCTACATCCGTGCTATCCGCTTAAAATCCGCTGTATCCGTGGCTTGCGGTGCATGTGGACAAGATGTGGAAAAATTGCGCTTGACTGGATTTAGCCGTATTGTTAAAATAACATCGTCCTTAGAACTGGCCAAAGTTTAGACAAAATAAATTAGTTCTTTCCAAGCCCAAAATGGGCCAGGCTGGTTTAAGAGGATTTGTTTCCTTTTTGTGTCGCGAATGCCTCCAAGGACCGTAAAAATATAAGGTCCAAAGAGCTTTCTATACGGTAGTAGGGAGGTACAAAAAGGCTGAGGGGCGTTAGCCCCAATATTCATATAAAATTCGGGCTCTTAACGCCCCTCAAACAGTTTACCCCCCTCAGCAAACAAGAAAGACGAACAAATCACCGTTTAGCGGTGTTTTTTTTGTTTACCCCGTTAGAAGTTTTACCAAAGAGATGATTTGGTCAACTTCTAAGCCGAAGGCGATTCGCCCTATCATCATGGACGACAACCGCCTTGACTGAACTTCTTACGGGGTCTATCAAAATTGGCACTGGAGCGTCTCTTTTCACACATCCCCTTGCTTTATTTTACTTCCTTATTCTATACTATAAACATATCAACCAAAAACAGGTTTGGAGTCTTGACAGAGTTAACCTCAGCTTTGCTTTAGTCGGAGACCGTAAATAAGCGGGGATCCAATTTACATTTTTATGGATAAAAAGACCACTGACAAATTAAAAAAAATGTTGGAGGAACGCAAGACTAAGCTGGAAAACGAACTAACTTCGTTCGCCAAGAAAGACGAAAAGCTACCGGGGGACTATGACACCCGGTTTCCTGATTTTGGCACGAACCAAAGTTCAGATGAAGAAGCCTTTGAAGTGGCCGCCTACGACAGCGCCTTGCCCGTGGAATACGCGCTGGAATTAAGGCTGGCCGACATTAACCGCGCCTTGGATAAAATGAAGAAAAACACCTACGGCCAGTGCGAAAACTGCCCCGGCGAAATTGACATCAAGCGTCTGGAAGCCATGCCTGAAGCGCGCGCTTGCCTGGACTGCGAAAAGAAAAGGAACAAATAGTTCCGGCTATTTTAGCCAAAACAACCACTCAAACAGGTGGTTTTTTTATTATGCTATAATAAAAGCAACAACTCTTAAAGTGTCATTGCGAGGAACGAAGTGACGAAGCCTGCCCGCCAACGGCCGAAACCGTAGGCTCTGGCAGGCGGGCAATCCCGCCCGCGCTTCGCCCAAGGCTTCGGCCGGGCGAATGGGCGCGGCAATATCACGGGATCGCCACGCCCCTGCGGGGCTCGCGATGACATTCTATCTTTATGCCTTCTCCTGCCAAAGTTTTTTCCGCCGCCACTTTGGGTCTGGATTGCCTGCCGATTGAAGTGGAAGTGGATATGTCCGCCGGGCTTCATAACTTCCAAATCGTGGGCTTGCCTGACGCCGCGGTCAATGAATCAAAAGAGCGGGTTTGTTCGGCCATTAAAAACTCCGGCGCCTCACCCCCGCACCACACCAACCGCCGCGTAATCGTGAACCTGGCGCCAGCGGACATTAAAAAAGAAGGACCCAGCTACGACCTGCCGGTCGCCGTGGCTTTTTTGTTGGCCTCCGAGCAATTACTGGCTAGTGAGATTTCCGCTAAAATATTTGTCGGCGAGCTCTCCTTAGAAGGCAAGCTTAGGCCGGTCAGCGGCGTTTTGCCCATTGCCTTGATGGCACGGGACCGCGGATTTAAAGAACTTTTTGTGCCCCGCGCCAACGCCGCCGAAGCCGCCTTAATTAAAGAAATCAAAGTTTTTGGGCTGGACTCGCTCACCCAGCTTTTTTTACATTTAGAACAAAAAGAAATTCTGCCTCCCCAGCCGCCAACCGAGCTTGATTTTACTTTTGACGATATAGAATCAGGCGCGGATATGGCCTATATCCGGGGGCAGGAACATGCCAAACGCGCCTTGGAAATTGCCGCGGCCGGGCATCACAATATCTTAATGTCAGGGCCCCCGGGCACCGGCAAAACTTTGCTGGCGCGCACCTTACCAACAATCTTGCCGCCCTTATCTTTTGAGGAGGCTCTGGAAACTACTAAAATTTTCAGTATTGCCGGCCGCTTAAACCCTGACAAACCTGTGCTCACACGCCGGCCTTTCCGCAGCCCGCATCATACCGCCTCGGCCGTGGCGCTCGTTGGCGGCGGCAACCACCCAAAGCCGGGCGAAATCACCCTGGCGCACCGCGGGGTTTTATTTCTGGACGAATTACCCGAATTCCACCGCGATGTCCTGGAAGCCCTGCGCCAACCCCTGGAAGACGGCGTCATCACAATTTCGCGGGCGGCGGGGGCGTTAGAATTTCCCGCCCAGTTTATGTTGGTCTCGGCTATGAACCCTTGCCCCTGCGGCCACGCCACCAACCCGGAAAAACAATGTCTTTGCTCGCCCGCGCAAGTAAGCAAATACAAACGCCGCATTTCCGGGCCCTTGCTTGACCGCATTGATTTGCACATTGACGTGCCCACCATCAAATACGAAAAACTGGCCGCGGAAAAAATGGGGGAGGACTCTCAAACGGTCCGGACGCGCGTACAAACTGCCCGTCAACAGCAACAGGCCAGATTTAAAAACGATAAAATTCAAACCAATTCGGAAATGAATTTGCAACAGATGAAAAAATACTGCCAACTGGACAACGCGGGTCAGGAAATTTTAAAAACCGCGGTACAAAACCTGAAATTATCCGCTCGCGCTTATCACCGTATTCTAAAATTAGCCCGCACCATCGCGGACTTATCTCTTGAGCCCAATATTCAAGCCACGCACATAGCCGAAGCCCTGCAATACCGGCCGAGGGAGGATAATTTTTAAATCATGACTGCGACCCCCCCCTTGTAAAGGGGGGCAAAAAGAAATTTTTATTGACTTCTAACCATCGCCTATGTTAGGAATTAATTAGTCTTAGAAGAGGACGGTTCTTTTAACCAAGAAGCAAACGCTAAAAGGAGGTGCGGATATGAAAGAAAAAACTCCAGAATTCGGAGGAATGGGGTGTCCGATTTGGTGGCATCATCACGGAAGCAAAATGAGTGTCGTAGCTCAAGGGCTCTGCAACGACCTTCTCTTATTACAGGGAAGCGCGGCGGAGTTGCTAATTCAAAGACATCAAACCAGTTGGTTGCTTACCTGGAAAGTAATCCAGGGCCCGAAAACAGCTGTTTCCGGCACGGTTATTTTCCCCAAAGAAGAATTGCTGGCCGCCTTTGGCCAGTCCTACGACACGCCCCGCCATAGCACGTGGCTTATTGACCGCTATGGTGGAAGCGCCGCGTATCAAGGTCTTTTTTTCCGCTTTCAAAGCTGGCTCAACATCCCGAGCCCGGGCACTGGCCATGATGGCGACCCGAACATATCCATTAAGCTTGACGAAAAAATGACAATGACCAAGGCGATTATGGATCTTGTCTACCACAACCGCTAACCCAAAAGCCCCTAATTCCGTCGAACGGAACGGGGCTTTTTTATTTATCACTTATCACTTCTTACTTTATCGTTTTCGCTCCCGCCAACGGATTTTTGGCGCCGCGAACCTCAAAGTGCAAATGGCACCCGCTTGAACGGCCGGTAGTACCCATTAGGGCAATAAGCTGGCCTTGTCCGACCTTTTCCCCGACGCCAACGAAAAGACTGGCCGCGTGGCCATAAACTGTTACCACGCCATTGGCGTGGCGGATCATAATATATTTTCCGTAGCCAAAATTCCATCCGATACCATCCGATAGGATGACGGTGCCGGCTGCGGCCGCGTAAATTGGCGTGCCGCAAGCATTAGCCACGTCAACCGCATTGCTGCCATGGAGCCGACCCCAATCTTTACCTGTCGTTGGCGCAATTAACCAGCCGCCGCTGAATGGAGTCGCGCCGGAATACTTTGGCGCGGTGACCGTGGCCCTAGCCAGAACCGTCGTTGTCAGTTCGCCGTCCGGGATAATGATAAAATCGCCAGCCACCAGCTTGGTATCTTCATAGATGCCGTTGAATGTTTTAATTTCGTCTTCTTCGCCTTTATATTTTTTGGCTAAAGAAGCGATAGTATCTTTAGCCGCCACTTTCACGCGCACGCCGTTAATCGGTAAGATAATTAACGACTGGCCCGGCTTGATATAGTCGCCCTCACGCAGATTATTGGCGGCCAAAACCGTATACGTGCTGATGCCAAATTTAACCGCAATGGAAAAAGGAGAGTCGCCCTCCTGAACAATATAGGTTGCCGCTTCTTTTGGCATGCCAAAAAACGCGTTGCCCGACATCTCGGGGGATAAAAGGCCAGAACCTTCCATAATGGCTAAGTCCTGATTTTCCAATTCATCATCAGCCGAGAAGTCCACGCTAACTTGAGCCACGGGAATAGCCGAAGCAGTCAAGTTTAGCGCGCCACCCATAATACCCACGTTCAAATCCGCCGCGGTTTCTTCTATCAATTCATTGCCCGACTGCCACCACTTATTGCCCGGCGTTTCTTTTTTATCCTTAACCTGTAAATCCGCGTAATTTAATGTTCCAAAGATAATAAAAATAACCGCGGCAACAAAAAGGCATCGTTGATGACGGGCCAAATATTGCCGCGGTTGGCGCAAAATCCGTAAAATTACCTTGATTACCCCAATCAGACGCGAACGTAATTTATCGGTTTTATTGTCCATTTTTAGGCGTGCGAATAGCGGAAATTCATGCGAATTATGCTTATTCTAGGCTTTTTAGCGATTAAAAAGCCCTCCTCTTGAACACTTATTATGCTACTAAAAATAGGCTCCGGGGTCAAGAAAATCGAATTGAGCCATCTAAAATCTAACTTTCCTCTTATCGGTTGAGTCATATAAAATGTAACCGAAATTAATCATTAATTTTAAGGTTACATCTATGACCAACATGAGTAAAAAAGAGCTGTTAGATGAAGTTAAACCGAGATATCTAAAGGCAGACAAAAAAGAGAAAGGCCGGAT
>JAHKAK010000055.1 GCA_018826025.1 Patescibacteria group bacterium | reverse complement strand
CAAATCGTTAAATTTATTTCTTAATTCTTCTTTGGATGAAGTTATTGATTGTTTGATATCCTGGATCATCTTGCCAGACGGCATTTTTCCGGAAAGCGCCTGTTCTAATTTATTCTCTGCTTCCATCAATCTCTTTTGTGCTTCAAAACAATCATTTTTTAATCTTTGAAAAGCGGCGATCTCGCCGGTCAGTTTGTCCCAGAGAAAACCTTTTTTAAGATTATTTAATTTTTCTTTTTGCGAGGCTACCCCTTTTTCAATGCCTTGCGCTTTTTTTTCATTGCCTTCGGTTTTAGTCTGCGCTAAGGCCGTTTCCATTTTGGCAATTTGTTCTTCTATCGGCTGGGCATCTTCCAAAATAATCTCATATTTTTCCATTTCCGGTCGGTATTCTTTTAGAACAGATTTAATTGTATAGGCATAACTATCAATCGTTTCTTTAATTCTATCTATTGGAGTTCTAATTTTTTCCGAGAAAGCAATTTCACTTCCGCCGGTGGAAAGATTAAAATAGCTGGTTTCGGAATAATTGAGCCATTCATTTAGGTTAATTCCCCGCTTTTCAATCGCCTTCATTATTTCCGGATTATTTTTAAACTCTTTCAATTCTGCCTGCATCATTTGACGGAATTCTAAAGATTCCGGGTTTATGGCCGGATTTTGGGACAAAATTTTCTTTTTTGCCGTAAACTGAAATTTAATATTTTCTTTTGAGGTTTTGTCAAACTTTTGATATTTAACTAAAAGCCGGGCGGAAAAACGAATATTGTCAGTTAAGGCATCAATCAAAAACGGATTTTCTTTAATATTATTTATTAACTCGTCTTGCTCGTTAATAAACCGACATAATTCCATAGCCAAATCATCCGATTTTTCCACTTGCGCCCGAAACTCTGGCACTAATTCCGATATTTTTTCAATTAAATCGTTAAATCCCGGAACTTGTTTAATAATTTCTTTGATTGGCGTTAAGATATTAAATTCATTTTTAATTTCGGCAGCATTATCGACAAGACCAAGAATGAGAGCATTAAAAATCCCCTGCAAAACAACTTCCCGAACCGTTTCTTCCGGAAAATTAAATTCGTTTTTTATTTTAGCGGCGTCGCCAAAATCAAACCCACACAAATTCAGCCCGCTTTTATGCTTGGCTTGATATTGCTCAATCACGCTCTTGGTTTTTTGGCGCAAACGATAACCATCCGCGCCATAGAAAAAAAATACCATAATAAAATATATCCTCCCTTTTTGTCATTCCCGCGCAAGCGGAAATCCAGGCCATTAAGTCAATTTCAAGAAGTGGATAAAAATATTGACAAAGATTGACTCAATTTATTGCTTATGCTATATTAATAATGGAATTGCTCCCGACTCGAACTGTGGCGTCTATCGTCGCTTTCCCGATTCTTTAATCGGGATAGAGTCGGGAGTTTTATTTTGGCCAAATTTGAACGTAAATTTCGCGCGGCTTGATTATTCTGCGATAATAATCTTTATTTTTCTTACTGCTAATTAAGCTCCTGTTAATAGCGCCAGATATCATATCCACTAATTGCAACAAATTATTTCTTTTTGAATCTTGCATTTTTACCTTTTTAATACATTTACGCCCATTAGCGTTGTTTGTTTTTTGTCTCAAATAGCTTGCCAATTGATACTTAAAAAGCTCTCTGCCCGACTCGTCAATTACGACTGTGGCATTATTTAATTTTTCTTTCGCGTTTTCAAACAATAAACCTGCCGAATACTTATAGAATGACTCCTTATTTTTAAATCCTCCGCCAAACAATTTTTCTTTGTTTATAACGATCCCGTAATAAAAAAATTGATAAGGCAACACCGCCTTAAAAAACGCCTCTCTTATACGGTTAGAATTATGATAAAAATGAAATTCATAATCCGAGCTTAACCTCAATTCACGCCTTAAAAGATCTATCCTTTTATCGCAAGCCAACGCTTCCTCATTTTCCTCAAAGGCAACCAAAGCGACAACAAAATATTTTGTCGCGCCTTTTTCTATTGTTAATCCAGTATCGCCGGATTCATCTATAAAAATTAGCATACTTTTTATTTTGGCAAAGCTGAGCTTAGCTCTGCAAAGCT
>JAHKAK010000054.1 GCA_018826025.1 Patescibacteria group bacterium | reverse complement strand
TGTTTTAACCACAGACATTTGTCGGTTAATTAGTTGATAATAATTGTAGCATCTCATTAGGCGTTTTGCCATTCAAACCGCAGTGTTCCAGATTATTGTATTCTTGATTCCAGCTTTTAATTTTGGTCTTTAAATCTTTTAATGTTTTAAATCTGTTGCGATCATAAAACGTCTCCTGGTCGGTCCGGTGCGATCTCTCTACCTTCCCGTTCTGAGCCGGTTTGCCCGGATCAATCAGGTAATGGATAATATTCAACTTTTGGCACAGCAGATCAAACGGATGCAGTCGTGGATTCATCGGATTGGCACTTTTAGGATAGCCGACATAGCGATTGGTAAAGTTGTTGCCGTTATCCGTCTTAATAGCCCGGATACGAAAAGGAGCAACGATTAGCAATTCTTTTAAAAACTTTATTGAACTGCCGTTTGAATAATCATCGTAGATTTTCAAGTACCGCCACCTGGAAGCGCAGTCTATGGCTGTGAACTGATAATACTGCTTGTTGCTGACTAAATCCGGCACATACTTGATGTCTATTTCTATTAATTCGCCTTTGCCCAGAGGCACCTTAATATATTTATACTTCAATTTTCTAACCCGATATTTTCTGACCAAATTCTCTTTTTTGATTATCTTCTGGATTGTATTCTTATGAATAACAATTCCCTCTTTCTCCAGTTGCCATTTCAACTTTAAAGCACACCTGTTCTTATCTTTTCTTAATTCAATGATTCTTTCTTTGATCCGGATCGGGGTTTCTCTGGGATTGGTCTTGGGTCTAGTTGATTTGGGTTCAAGACCAGCTTCACCGTTCTTCTTGTAGGCGCACAGCCACCGTTCCAGACTCCGTTGGCTGTTGTGCGGACAGACCTTGGCCGCGTCTTTCAGCTTAATTTCTTTATTATTTATCGGCAGCACCCACCTTAACCGCTCTTCTTTAATTGTTGTTGGCATATGGATAGACATATTCCCAGCTTAATAGCCGGGAACTAAAACCGCCATATGTGTGTGGACATTACCTAAATCTATGTCAAAATTATTTAGAAATGTCATAGTTTAGAGTTTTTTAGAAATGTCATACTTGCAGATTTTTTAAGAATTAATGATTAATTGTTTTTGTCCGACATCAAACGAAAATTGTTTTCTCCAAGGATGATCTAAGGGCGGCTTCCACGGAGATTTGGTTGTAGTCAAGGCTGGGATTTTCATCCTCACCTTTTGCGGCCTCTCGGGTAATTTCTGGAAGTTAAGGTATCTGCCCCGCAAGCTGATATGGAGACCGCCGTCTAATCTTTCTTCTATCAGCACGACATCTTTTCGGCAAACGGTGACTGGCTGAATTTCATTTAGCTGATACCAATTGTCTTTAAAGCGGATGGTAAAGTCATTGCCCACTTTTCTCTTTGACTGCGCGGAGAATATTTTGTCCAGATTTTTCCTGTCAATTTCAGTCAGTGGTTTGTGAAGGTTATGTTTTTTAGCCGGCACCACCGCAAACCTTTGGCCGAAATCATTCCGATAAAATTCCTTTAAGAATTTGTTGGCCATGGCAACGTCGCTGACCCCTCTGAGCCGCAGTTCTTTGACTAATCTGTCCTGCAACGTTTCAAACAGCCGCTCTATTCGGCCTTTGGCTTGGGGAGAATGGGCGGTAATTAATTGTATTCCCAGATCCCGCGCCGCTCTCTGAAACTGGGTAATGAGCTCGGAATTGTCCAAAGCGGATTTGTGATTGATCTTGTAAGTGCTGTATTTATCAAGATAAATGGATAATGGCTTGCCGTGTTCATTGATGTATCCCTTCCAGAATCCAAAGACATTTTTAACGCTTTCATTCTCTCTAAATTCAAGTCCGGTGGGCTGGCCGGTCGCGTCATCAATTGAGGCCAAAAGACAACATTCAGGCGCTCTGTTTTCAAACCAGGGAAAGTAACAGCCGTCAAATTGCTGCATTTCTCCAAAACACTCTTTTCTCGGCCGCCAGGAGCGATATTCTTTGTTCTTTTTCCGGCTCTTGGGAGCAAACAGTTTTTCTTGAATCATGATATTTCTAACCGTCGTAATCCCGAGATTTATGCCTTGCAGTTCCGAAAGTTTTTCCCGGGCTAATGTTGGTTTAAAATCACTGTAATGATTTTGCAAATATTTTAGGGTATTGGTTTTTAATTTCTCGTCAATTTTTCGATTGCTTGGCGCTCCTCTTAATTTATGAATCACTCCTTTGGCTCCTTGTTGGCTGACTCTGGCTTTCATCCTTTTTACCTGCCGGATGGATAAGCCAAGCTGCTTAGCCGCCTCGGTGCCGTTGATTTTCTTTTCAATCAGACCGCTGACAATCTCATACCGAATTAATTCTTTATTGGTCATAGCGATTAAATTTTCTGTCATATTGATGAGCTTAATGATTATTTAGCTCATCATATCAGGTATGACATTTCTATTTAACGCTACTATGACATTACTATTTAATTACGACATTTGCCTGACCGTTCTTGACAAATTCAACCCCGCGTAATAGATTGGGATAATAGTTTGCGCGGGTGGCGCAATTATTTAAAAAGCCGCAGTGCGCGGTATTCCCAGTGCGGGAAAACTACTTGAGTGCAAGGAGGATGCGATGGATGCGAATGGAATAAATAAATTGCAACAGTTCTTTTTAACGAGTTTGGTTAGAGATGTTCGCGGAGGCGTGAATATATGTTTTCGGAAGAAAGGCGTTAAATTTGAAGAAAAAGACGCCATCTTGACCGATATGATAACCTATAATGGATTGTCTATCGGGGATTCTTGTCTTTTAGCCGAAAGCCCATATTTTAACAGCGATAATTATGAGCTTGATGACGTGAAAGAATATAAGAAAGAAGTGTTAATGAAGTCTCCAAGGATTGTTTTAGCCTTTTTTAAACTTGAGGCTAAAATGACGCAGATGAAAAGAATTGTCAGAGTCAAACAGATTTTTTGCGCCACTGGCAAGGTACGGGTTGAGAGGACCGACTGGGAAAGAAAATTTTTGGACTGGATACGGATGTCGGAACTGACCACCACAATAGTTATCGGTAAAATACCAATAGTTATTGATGTATTCGGCGATGACGGAAAAGGTTATGTGACGCTGTTCCAGGCGAATCTTCTTAAAAAGCGCGAAGAAGAAAGTATACATAAAGAGTAAAAAATAAGAAGTCATGCAACAGGCGACCACCCCGCCTGTTTTTTATTTTGAGCGGATGAGCGAAGTCGCCCCGCACCAGAGCAAAGCTCGGTGCGGGGTTTCGTCCGACTTTAGGTTGGACTCAAAACCTGATAGAGCGGGTAGGGAGAATCGGCCGTGGCTAAAGCTTTGGCGGACAAGTCGAATCCTCCGCTTCAGCTTGCCCGTCCTCCGCAGTAGCAGAGTTAGACAATAATAACGCATAAATGAGCGGGTGAGCGGAGTCGAACCGCCGTAATCTGCTTGGAAGGCAGACGCACTAACCACTGTGCTACACCCGCGAAATATAAAAAACAACTAAGAAGTGGTATTTTTATGAATACTCTGCTACGGAGGATGGAGAAAGCTGAGGTATTACCACTATACGATACCCGCCTAACTTCTTCAGTCGGTTCTGCTAAACGCCTCAACGGCAGTGACCGTTGAGGCGTTTAGCAGAGTCCGCTGTTATTGGGGAATAAAAGGTGTTTCTCCTTCGCTGTAGTTTCGGATGAGCAACGCAAGGCTATGGCGAACAAATCAGATGGGCAAGCCCGACGAATTATCTTTTTCCAAAATCAAAATGCCGCTTTCGCCTCGCGGTGTGTCAAAATTAAGCGTTGCTTCAAACGGCACAAAATCTGTGGTCATTTAATCGCCTTGCGCCTGCACCGGCATAACCGCCAATTCCCGGCCGTTACCATCAATCGGCCTGACGGGAAAAGATGCTTCAAAATACCAATTCTTGTGCGCCTGTTCCGTTATTTTCAACGGATTTTGCGCTAAGCCACCCGGTAAAGGCGAATAAACTTAAATATCATCATTACCGACCGGTTGGACATCCTCTGTAAATAATTTATCACCCACCCGGCACTGGCGCGGATAGATTTCCATCACCGGATTGCCCGCGGCAACACACTCTTCAAAATTCGTCACCGAAATAGCATCATTACCGACCGGTTGGACATCCTCTGTAAAT
>JAHKAK010000053.1 GCA_018826025.1 Patescibacteria group bacterium | reverse complement strand
CTCCTCCAAAGCTGAGCTTAGCTCTGCTAACCTCCTCTTTAGAAAAAGAGGAGGGACTCCCTCTCTTTTTTAAAGAGAGGGTTGGGGTGAGTTAAATCTATCCGTAATTAGCGGTAATTCATAATCGGCAAAAGCTCATTAACAATAGAAGACCTGAATTTATTCCAATAATTCCATTCACCCTGTTAAATAATCGCGAAGCGATTCCTGCAAAGCAGGATTTAACAGGGTAAACAATAGTTTATAATTTTCCACAACAGTAACAACTGATAGAAATAAACTTTTTGTCATGCCGAACTTGTTTCGGCATCTATGTCCTGAAATAAATTCAGGACGACAAAGAGAAAAGTTAGTTTCTTTTAGTTGTCTCGTAAGAACGCAGATTGACGCGGAATTGAAAAACACGCGGATTGACGCGGAAAGAAATTTCCACTGATGTTCGCGGTCGAAGTTTTGCGTTATTCTGTGTTTATTTTGAGAGTTTGATCCTGGCTCAGGATGAACGCTGGCGGCGTGGTTAAGGCATGCAAGTCGAACGAACGCTTGTGTTTCACTATGTTCAACACAAGCTAAATGAAAAATGTAAATCTCAAAATGTAAAATGGACGCGTAGCGTCATCCTGAAGGAGCGTAGCGACTGAAGGATCTCAAGATCCTTCGCTTCGCTCAGGATGACAACAGAGTTGTCATTTTTAACTTTGACTTTTACACTTTAAATTTTAGCGAGTGGTGAGCGATAGCGAAGCGCGAGCGTTAGTGGCAAACGGGTTAGTAACGCGTAGGTAACTTACCTCGAAGTCTTGAATAATTCCGCGAAAGCGGGACTAAAACAAGATGGTAATGCGGGGACGAAAGTCATTCGCATTTAAAGCCGCGTAGCAATACGCGATGCTCCGAGAGAGGCCTGCGTCCTATCAGCTTGTTGGCGAGGTAATAGCTCACCAAGGCGATGACGGGTAGGGGGACTGAGAGGTTGGCCCCCAACATCGGAACTGAGACACTGTCCGGACTCCTACGGGAGGCTGCAGTCAAGAACCTTTCTCAATGGGCGAAAGCCTGAAGAAGCGACGCCGCGTGTATGAAGAAGTCCTTCGGGATGTAAAATACTTTTATTGCTGAACAATTTTTGAGCGTAAGCAATGAATAAGGGGCTCCTAAACTCGTGCCAGCAGGAGCGGTAATACGAGTGCCCCAAGCGTTATCCGGAATTACTGGGCGTAAAGGGTCCGTAGGGGGCTTAGTTAGTCTAGCGTTAAATTTTGGGGCTCAACCCTAAAGCTGCGTTGGAAACGGCTAAGCTAGAGAACATAAGAGGCTGATGGAACTCACGGTGTAGGGGTGAAATCCGTTGATATCGTGAGGAACACCAAAGGCGAAGGCATTCAGCTGGTGTGTTTCTGACCCTGAGGGACGAAAGCGTGGGGATCAAAAAGGATTAGATACCCTTGTAGTCCACGCCCTAAACGATGATGACTGGCTTTTTGAAGTATCGACCCTTCAAGAGGCGAAGCTAACGCGTTAAGTCATCCGCCTGGGAAGTACGATCGCAAGATTAAAACTCAAAGGAATAGACGGGAACTCGCACAAGCGGTGGAGCATGTGGTTCAATTCGACAATAAGCGAGGAACCTTACCAAGGTTAGAAACCCCAACGAAGCTCGGCAGAAACGTCGAGCGTCTCACAAGGACGGTGGGGTCAGGTACTGCACGGTTGTCGTCAGCTCGTGGCGTGAGCTGTACTCTTAAGTGAGCAAACGAGCGCAACCCCTATGCTGCGTTACAAGTGTCGCAGCAGACTGCCTCGGACAACGGGGAGGAAGGAAGGGATGACGTCAAATCAGCGTGGTCCTCTGATACCTTGGGCTACACACGTGCTACAATGGCCGGTACAATGGGTCGCCAACCCGCAAGGGGGAGCTAATCCCATCAAAGCCGGCCCCAGTTCGGATTGAGGGCTGCAACCCGCCCTCATGAAGCCGGAATCGCTAGTAATCGCGCATCAGCCATGGCGCGGTGAATACGTTCTCGAGTTTTGTACTCACCGCCCGTCACTTCAAGGAAGCCGGTAATACCGGAAGCGCCCTCTTGGGTAACAAGGTAGGATCGGTAACAGGGAAGAAGTCGTAACAAGGCATCCGTAGCGGAAGCTGTGGATGGATCACCTCCTTTCTAGATTTTTTTGCCTTATTTGTTTCCCGCTTGCGGGAACTACAAATAAGAGCATCTCGCCGAAGTCCTGAGTTTATCGAAGGACGTAGGCGGATACTCCATTTGTACACGCAAATTAAGACAACACCATCTAGAAAAGTGTCGATTATTCTGTTTACAGAATAGGTCGCGGCGTAGACCTTAAATTCGCTGATTGATAATAGCGCAATCTTAAAAGAATCTATTCGAGACAACTAAAAGTGACTAAACCCCGTGTCCGCCCTAGGCGGATTTACGGGGCAACTAAATTGGAAAAACAAAAAATGCCTCTTGATTTGAGGCGTTTTTTTGTTTTACTATCGAGGTTCAACCTCGATATATTATTCCAAAATCAAACTTCTATCCAGTTGAAAATTCCTTTCTTCCAGCCATTTTATCGCTTCTTTTTTATAGCCTTTTATGCCACCAAAAAATTCTAAAATATCGTCTCTTGAAGTTATGGAAGGGAAATTTTTTATTCCCACGTAATCCGGAAAGCTACTCCATCGATATTTTTCTAAAAAATTCATCTTATCTATTGAGGTTGAACCTCGATAATTCGGCATTAACTCCAAAGGATTAAAATGAAGATAAAAAGGTAAATGGATAAAATGCGCTCTTTTCAAAACTAAAACAGCTTTAAATCTTCCCTGGAATAGAGAGCCGACTCTTTCATGCTTTTGATTAAAATACATTGTATAGCCCGTGCCAATTTTATGCAAAAATTTAACTATTCCGTTTTCTACTCTTTGCCGTAAAATTAAATGGAAATGATTTGGCATTAAAACAAACGATAAAATATCTACGAGCAACTTTCGCTCTTTTTTAATATATCGAGGTTCAACCTCAATAGATTTTGGGTTTCGTTTAAGAAGATAAAGTGAATTATAAACCCTATCTTCATCATTAAACTCATACAGATCGTGCACAAACCTAAAATAATCTTTCTCACCCATAAAAACCTTGCGCTTTTCGACGCCACGGTTAAAAATATGATAAATTTGATCTTCGACAAATTGAGGCTTTTGCATATTGTTAGTATATATCTATCGAGGTTCAACCTCAATAGATATTGCTTTAGAAAAAAGTTTTTGCTATTATAGCTATATCCTTGCGGGCGTGTAGCTCAGTTGGTTAGAGCGCGTCACTGATAATGACGAGGTCCCAAGTTCGACTCTTGGCACGCCCACCCCCATTAGAAATTATTGAATAAACTATTTTTGTATAAAACAGTATTGAATAATTTCTAACGGGGCCACACAAAGCATTCAATAAATGGTTCATTAAAAATCAACCGTCTTTTAACAAGGAGGTGAAATCATGGGCATCGACATCGTAGCAATTTTAACGGTAATTGTTCTTCTCTTGCTCGTTCTATTTGTCCCGTATGACAATTATCTAAACGCATTGGCACGGAAGTTGGCCCTCTTTTTTCAAAAAAGAAATGGCCACTGATAGCCAAATTAACTCTTTTAGCCAGCGAACGAAAGGAGAAACGCTTATGAAAGGATACGACATGAAAATTATGATCTGGAAAGACCATGTTCCAAAAGTAGACCGGATTCCTGTGGTGATAGCCAGTGAAGAAGAAGGAAAGATGATGACCGTAGTGTTGGCAGAAGAAAAAGCCAATGAACACAAACTGGAAGTTTCTACGGCATTATATCAGGGCGAGCGATACATTGCCTCCCATCGCGCTTTTCCCGCGCCCTCTGTCCAATAGTTCCATCTAGTTTTCCTTAAAAGGCCTGCTATCAGGCCTTTTTTATTTGTTTTTTACCAAAATCTCTGTTATTATTTTTAAAAAGAGAGGGCTGATAGCTCAGCTGGTAGAGCACCACATTTGCAATGTGGGGGTCTGGGGTTCGAATCCCCATCAGTCCACTATTGACACAAACTCCTTATTTTAGTATACTTTAAAATCAGCCTAAGGCTGTTTTTTGTTCTTAAAATCACAACAAACAAATTTATAGACAAAGGAGGTTCTATATGTATACGGCGAAAGAGAGACTAACGAGCTGGCGCAACGCTATCCATCTGCCAATCATAAAAGAATGGTCATTGGAAGAGTTGGAAATGGTACTTTATGAATCAGCCGCCAAATGCGCAGCAGAAGCCTATGACGATCATTTCCAGCACACCAGAATTTGTATGACGCTATCGGGCGGATTGGATTCATCGTTAAATCTCGCGTTGACTACGCTGGCTACGAAAGAAATGTCCAGCTTAAACATTCCTATCATTCGCGCTTTTACGCTTGGCAAAACAGAAATTCATCCCGATATATTTTATGCTAAAATTGCGACTAAAAAATTTTCGGCCGAGCATTTTATATCTTGCCATACCGACTATGAGATAAAAGCCGCCAAAAAACGATTCGAAAAAGCATTGCCGGAATTTGCAAAACAGCCCGGAAATCTTGGCACCTTTATGCTTTATGAAGATATGGCTAGTTATTTCACAAAAAGAGTCATTGCTCATGATGGCATTGATGAGTTGATGGGTGGATATTGGCCGCATAGAAAATACGCGCCAAACGAAGAAAAAATGGCTCCTATCTTTCTTGATTTTTGGAATCGGTTGAAATCGGAACATCTGATTCCATTGGAAAAAATCGCTAAACACTTTGATATAGAAGTAATCTTCCCGTACTTGCAAAATCCGGTCGTCAGATATATTTCCATGATTCCGCTAAAAGAACGCACTTCTCGCGAAGAAAGTAAAATCCCTCTGCGCCGCATTGCCGAAAAATATCTGCCTCGAGAAATTATCGAGAGGAAAAAGATCGGCTTCTGCGATGCGTTAAAAGAATTTTGAAGAGTACAAAACCCAGCGGGTTGCCCCATCGGCACCCCGCTTTTTTATCCCGTCAATCGCGACTGACGGGATTTTATTTGTTTTTTGCCTAAATTTTTGCTATCATTTCTAAGGGACATCATTTTAATCATTAAT
>JAHKAK010000052.1 GCA_018826025.1 Patescibacteria group bacterium | reverse complement strand
TGTCCAATAGTTCCATCTAGTTTTCCTTAAAAGGCCTGCTATCAGGCCTTTTTTATTTGTTTTTTACCAAAATCTCTGTTATTATTTTTAAAAAGAGAGGGCTGATAGCTCAGGCTTGCCCCGTTAAATCTTTTTGCGGGCCCGTAGTTCACTTGGCTAGAACGCCTCATTTGCAATGAGGAGGTAGGCGGTTCGAATCCGCCCGGGTCCACTATTGACACAAACTCTTTATTATAGTATACTTTAAAATCATCATTGAAGCTGATTTTTGTTCTTACAAATCAAAATAACCCACAAGAATGGAGGTTTGCCATGTCAGAAGATCTCTGCAGTAAGGACCTGGGATTAGATTTACCGATACTGCGTAAATGGGATCTCGGGTGGGATCTCAAGAGCCTGAGAGTGATTTTTAGTAACGCTTTCTTCTTCAGCGCGACCGATTCAATGCTCTGCAACAATAGAAGGGTTTTCATTGCTCTGTCGGGTGGAATCGATTCATCATATTGCGTGGCCGCGCTCAGGATGCACCTTGGCAATGATTGTCCTATCGATACTTTTACCGTCGGCTCGTCCGAGCAGCATCCGGACGTGGTGCACGCCAAAATGGTCGCCGAGCTATTCCACACCGAGCCCCACTGCCTTATCCCGACTGAAAAACAGGTGCGCCAAGTCGATCTTATCAGAACGCTGCATCCTGAGCTCTTTGCCGGAGACAAAGGGAGAAGCGGCTACGGCGTTTTTCTCCTGATGCAATCTGTCAAAGAATACGCCAGGAGATTAAGTCTCTCTTATTCTCCGGCGCTCATCACGCATGACGGGATTGATGAATTGCTGGGCGGCTATTGGGACCACCGTAAATTCAAGACCCAGCGGGAAACAGAAAAGATTTTTGAAACTCTCTGGAGAGAACTGCCGGAAAAGCATCTGATTCCCCTGAAAAGAAAAGCGGACTTCCATGGCGTGATCCCATTGCATCCGTATCTCCACCGATCAGTGGTTGAATACATTTCTCACATCCCGGTTGGAGAACGAACCAGCCGAAAAGAAAGTAAAATTCCTCTGCGCCGCCTCGCCGAAAGATTCCTGCCCCGGGAAATTATTGAACGGCGCAAGCTCGGCTTTTGCGACGCGATGGAAAGCGTAGCCGAACTCGAAAAGAGACATTAGCACAACCCAGCGGGTTGCCCAATCGGCGCCCGCTTTTTTATCTCGTCAGTCGCGACTGACGGGATTTTATTTGTTTTTTGCCTAAATTTTTGCTATCATTTCTAAGGGACATCATTTTAATCATTAATTTAAAAAAATATGGACAGCGACATAAAATATGAGTTTCAAAAACTCACCGAATTAATAGACAGGTTGAAAAGAGAGGATTTATATAATCTTAAAGAAAAATTTAGGGATTTTAACATGCAAGAAATTAAATACGCGCTAAAAGAAATTAAAGATAAACTGGACAATATTGAAAGTAAAATACAAAAATAATAACCCTGCTGTCATCCTGAGCGATAGCGAAGGATCTTAGATTCTTCGGGCTATGCCCTCAGAATGACGGCAATAAACTTATGCTCTCCAAAACCATTCAAAAAATTTTAGAGACCAATAAAATCAAATACGAAGTTCTTGAACATAAAACCGTTTATACGGCTTTTGATAAGGCGGCGACTTTGCGCGCTAGGCCAAGCGAAGTGGGGAAAACGGTAGTTGTATCCTTGGATAATAAAGATTACGCGCTAGGATTGATTCCGGCCAATAAAAATTTGGATAAGAAAAAGTTGTTAAAGATAATTAATAACTCCCCCAGTTCCCCCTCTTATAATTGGCAGGGAGGTCGAAGAAAAAATGAAGTTTTTTCTTCGACCGAGCGAACCAATTATATTGGAAAATATTTTAAGAGGGGGGTAGGGGGCGTTAAAAACACTCGCTTACGGTATTCGCGTATAGAGTTCGCTTCAGAAAAATGGATGAAAAATAATTTCAAAGGCATTAACCTTGGCGCAACCCCGCCTTTTGGCACTCTTTACAAATTGCCGTTTTTCATAGATAATAGCTTAACGAAATCAGCCAAGATTATCGTTAACGGAGGAGCCTACGAAACTTCAATCAAGCTCTCGCCGACCAGCTTAATGAAGCTAAATTCGGGTTCTTTAATAAAAGGCAGCTTTTCAATGGCTAAAAAATAACGCGAAGCGTCATCCTGAATGAGATGAAGGATCTAACTACACAAAGGAGGGCATATGGAAAAACCAAAGATTTTAGTTGTGGAGGATGATTCGCAGTGGCACCGAATTTATCAAAGAGAGTTGGGTGATTTATTTGAAGTTATCATCGCCCAGACCGTGGAAGACGGAGAGAGACTCTACGCGGAGAACCCGGATGTGGTGCTTATTATCATGGACGCTTGCGTGCCGGGAGACGAACCTACAACGTTGGAGCTGACAGAAAAAATCAGGCAAACTTTTATCGGTCCAATGATTGGCGCCTCCAGCATGCCCGACTATCGCCTCGCACTTTTAAAGGCCGGGTGTGATTACAGCAGTGACAAAGGGACCGCAGCCCGAAAAATGGCTAAAGAATTGACAGGGGTTTAAATTTGAAGATCAGGGAGACCATCCGGTCTCCCATTTTTTATTTTGAAAAATGCGGCTGATGAAGTATAATGGAGAGAAGAAATGTTGTCGCGAGCGAATCCCGCCGTGGCGGGGCGAACGTGGCAATCCCGCTATACTGCCGCGTCCACTCGCCTTCGCTAAAGCTACGGCGGAGCACGCGGAATTGCTTCGCTACACTCGCAATGACAAAATAATCAATGCTTCAAATATTAGCTTCACTTTTAATATTCCTCAATCCCGCCGTGGCTTTTTTTACGCCCAGCCACGCGCCAATTCAGGACGCTTCGCAAGTGAAAGAAAAAGAAGCGGCTTTTATTAATTTTGACGACTATAGATTGCCGCTGGCGGAAAACATTTTTTTGGCGTCCCAGTTGATTCCCGCCTATCCCATCAGAAATTGGAACGCGGCAGAGCCGGAGATATCCGCCAAGATCGCTTTCGTTTTTGAAACTACTCGCCAAAGAATTCTCTGGCAAAAAAACGGACTGCGCGAAGCGCGGCCTATCGCCAGCTTAACTAAATTAATGACGGCGTTAGTAGTTATGGAAAATGCTAAATTGGATGAAGTTTTCGTGGTAAGTAAAGAAGCGGTGCAAACGCCGGGGGAACTGGGCGGCTTAATCGTCGGCGAGCAGTTAACCGTGGAAAATTTATTGCACGCTCTCCTTATTGAATCCAGCAACGACGCGGCCGTGGCGCTGGCCGAGGGAGTGGGCAATAAAATAGTTCTTGACTTAAGTTTATCCCGAGTTAAATCGAGGGACTCGAACAATATTAATTTGAATAATTTCATTAACCTGATGAATCAAAAAGCTAAAACGCTGGGTTTATTTAATACGACTTTCACCGACCCCAGCGGCCTGGAAGCGAGCGACCAATCCAGCGCTTGGGATTTAAATATTATCATGCAAGAAGTTTTGAAATACCCGACTTTACAAAAAATCACGCAAACAGCGACCTTTGATTTTAAATCCGTTGATGCTAAATTCAGCCACCGCTTAACCAGCACCGATAAATTACTCGGTCTGTATCCAGAAATCATCGCCGGCAAAACCGGCTACACCGAGGAAGCCGGCAATTGTATGATTCTGGCGTTCCGCGCACCTAATAATCAAGGAATTGTGATTTCAATTATCATGGACAGCCAAGACCGAATGGTTGAAAGCGAGGCGATTTTGCAATGGACAAAAGAAGCGTATCTATGGTAGAATTCACTTAATCACGAATCACACTAATGAGACACGAATAACACAAATTCATTGATTTATTCGTGGTATTAGTGTCCAAGTTCGTGCTATTAGAGATTTTTATGTCGGACTTATTCCAAATTTCCAGAATCTTGGGCTTGGCGGCGTTATCATTCGCGGTCGCTTTCGCTTTAACGCCCTTATGGACACATTTTTTAATTAAGTGGCGGCTGGGTAAACAAATCCGAGTTGAAGGCGCTCCGATCTTTAACCAATTTCATCAAAAAAAAGAAGGCACACCCACAATGGGAGGCCTTTTAATTTGGCTAACGACGTTGATTTTAGCCTTGTTTTTTTGGGTACTCTCGGCCTTGGGTGTTGACCATATCATTGGCAACTTAAATTTTTTAAACCGTTCTCAAACTCTTTTGCCGTTGGGCGCGCTTGTAGCTTCGGCTTTAGTAGGTTTAATGGATGATTTACTTGGCATATTTCGCATCGGCCCAAAGGGGGGCGGATTAAAAATGCGACACCGCATTTTAATTTACACCGCCATTGCCAGCTTTGGCGCCTGGTGGTTCTTTGTTAAACTGGACTGGAGCGTTATCCATATTCCTTTTATCGGTAACTTTGATATCGGCTGGTGGTATATCCCTATTTTTATTTTTATTCTCGTGGCCACTTCTTTTTCGGTCAACGAAACCGACGGCTTGGACGGCTTAGCCGGCGGCACCTTAATGACGGCTTTTGGCGCCTACGGCGTTATTGCCTACGCCCAAGGACACTACGACTTAGCCGCTTTTTGCGGCGTTATAATCGGCGCGTTAATCGCTTTTTTATGGTTTAATATTTATCCGGCTAAATTTATTATGGGCGATACCGGCGTAATGGCGCTGGGGGTAACGCTGGGAATAATCGCCATGCTAACAAATCAATTCCTCCTGCTGCCGCTAATTGGTTTTATTTTTGTGATTGAATCTGCATCAGTTATCATACAAGTCGGTTCTAAAAAACTGCGTAACGGGAAAAAAGTTTTTATCTCCGCGCCTATTCATCATCACTTAGAAGCCAAGGGGTGGCCGGAGTCGCAAATCACCATGAGATTCTGGATAATTTCTTTCATGACTGCGGCCTTAGGATTAATAATCGCGTTTTTGGATAGATTCTATCTATAAAAATTTAAAACTAAAAAATCAAAGTTAAAAATTATTGTATCGCTTCGCGATAATTTACTAAATTCGTTCGTCGCGACGAACGAATACCAAAATTTTACATTTTGCATTTTAAACTTTTAATTAAACTTGGAAAATTTCAAAATAATTAAAACCTATGGAGCTAAAAGACTTTAAGGATAAGCGCGTTACCGTTATGGGCATTGGTCTCCACGGCGGGGGAGTGGGCGTGATTAAATTTTTGGCGGAGCAGGGCGCCAAAATTTTAGCCACTGATTTGCGCCAAAAAGAAGAATTGCAAAGCTCCTTGGACGCGCTCAAAGACATAAAAAACATTGAATATGTTTTGGGTGAGCATCGCCTAAAAGATTTTATTGCCGTTGATATGGTAATAAAAAATCCCGGTGTACCGGCTGACTCAAAATATTTGGCCGCCACCCGAGAAAAAAACATCCCCATTGAAAGTGATATCGGCATATTTTTAGAACTTTGCCCGGCGCCGATTATCGGCGTAACCGGCACCAAAGGCAAATCAACTACCGCCGCGCTCTTGGCGCATGTTTTGAGCCGACATTATCCTCAGGTTATTTTGGCCGGCAATATCCGTCAGTCGGTTCTGGAAAAAATTCCGGAAATCACCAAAGACACTATCGTTGTTTTAGAACTTTCTTCTTGGCAATTGGCCGATGCCAAAAATCATAAAAAAAGCCCCCACGTGGCTGTTCTCACTAACATTAAACAAGACCACCTAAATCGCTATTCCAGCTTTCAGGATTATGTTGAAGATAAAAAACTAATCTATAAATTTCAAAAAGACAAAGATTATTTATTTTTAAATTATAACGATGACCTGTCGCGGGAATTGGCCAAAGAAATCACTTCACGAATTTATTTTTATTCAGCCCAAGGAACTGAACTTTTGCATGCCGAATTGCCTTCACTTAACCAGAAAGCAAGACTGGGCGCTTATGCTAAAGATAAAAACATTTATTACGGCGCCTCTCAAGAACTGATCGCTCCGGTTAGAAACATTAAGCTTATCGGCCAACATAATTTAAGCAATGCTTTAGCTGCGGTTTCGGTCGCTGACCTTTATAACGTTCCGCCGGACAAAATAAAAGTTGCTCTTCGCGAATTCAAGGGGCTGGAAGGCCGTTTACAATTTATTGATAAAATAAAAGGCGTTAAATACATTAATGATACCACCGCCACCGCGCCGGACGCCGCCATCGCGGCAATTGAAACCATTAATCAAGAATATCCCCAAAAAGATAAACAAAAACACTTGGTGTTAATCGCGGGCGGCGCGGATAAAAATTTGGATTTTATAGAACTTGGTAAAGCTATTTCCAACCATGCCAAAGCCGTTATCTTCTTATCTGGCACAGCCACGGCAAAAATCGCCAAAGAAATTGATCCGGGGATTAAAGTTGTGAAAGCTAAAAGCATGGCCCAAGCCGTGTCCTTGGCCAGCGGCTTGACGGAAACAGAAGATATCGTTTTATTGTCTCCCGGTTGTGCGAGCTTCGGACTCTTCCAGCATGAGTTTGACAGGGGAAAACAATTTAATGAAGCAGTGGCGTCTCTCAAATTAAAAATGTAAAATGTAAATCTCAAAATGATGCCGATTTTATCGAGCATTCTCGACAAAGTCGGAACAATGTAAAATAATAAAATGACCCCGCCCAAGCGGGGTCATCCTGAGCCCCGATTTTCATCGGGATAAACTCCGCGAAGGATCTAGATCCTGAGGCCCGCCGTGGCGGGCCTCAGGACGACACTCCGTGTCGATTTTACATTTTGATTTTTGAATTTTGAATTTACGTGAAGTCTAACCAGCCAGACTATATTCTACTATTTGTTATAATAATCTTGGTAGTCTTTGGCCTTATTATGGTTTCTTCCGCCAGCATTAGCCAGTCGCAGGAAAAATTCCAGGAAAATTATTATTATTTGAAAAATCAACTGCTCAAGGGTTTGCTGCCCGGCTTGCTGCTGGGACTGATCGGCTATTTGATGCCCTATCGCTACTGGCGGACATTAGCCCTTCCAGTTCTTATTCTAACAGTTCTGGGTCTTATTATGGTTTTTATTCCCGGGTTAAGCCTGACACACGGCGGAGCCAAGCGCTGGGTGGCGTTGGGTCCGATAACGCTGCAACCATCGGAATTTTTAAAATTAAGCTTTATAATCTATTTATCCGCTTGGCTGGCAAGCAAAGGGAAAGCCATTAAGGATTTTTCTCAAAGCCTAGTGCCATTTTTAATCATGGTGGGGCTAGTAGCTTTTTTAATCTTAATGGAACCGGACATTGGTACGCTTGGCGTTATCGGCTTTAGTTCAATTATTATTTATTTTCTGGCAGGCGCTCGCTTTTCGCATCTTGGCTTAATCGGTTTGGGCTCGGTGGTTATGTTTTATCTTCTAACGAAATTCTATTCCCACGCGGCTAACCGCCTGCAAGTCTTCCTGCATCCAGAGCTTGATCCAAGGGGTATTGGTTACCAAATCAACCAAGCGATTCTGGCGTTGGGTTCGGGAGGAATATTCGGTTTAGGGCTTGGTCAAGGTTTACAAAAATTTAAATATCTACCCGAACCGGCCTCCGATTCTATTGCCGCTGTGATTGGGGAAGAGCTGGGTTTCATCGGTCTTATGATGGTTTTGCTTCTATTTTTAATTTTTACTTTCCGCGGGCTTAAAATTGCTCAAGCCGCGCCTGATGAATTTGGCAAACTTTTAGCTGGCGGAATTACCGGATGGATAATAACGCAGGCGCTAATTAACATAGCGGCCATCTGCGGATTAATCCCCTTAACCGGCATCACCCTGCCTTTTATCTCGCTGGGCGGCACTTCCTTGGCCATAACTCTGGCGGGAATGGGAATACTGCTGAATATATCAAAATATAGTAAAATTTAAAATGTAAATCTCAAAATGCAAAATGACAATGTAAAATAATAAAATCAATCCCGTTCGCCGTGGCGAACGGGACACCTAAATTTTACATTTTTATTTTTTAATTTTGAATTTAGCTATGCGAATAGCGCTAACCGGCGGCGGCACAGGCGGACATTTATTCCCGATTCTAGCCGTTGTCCAAGAAATCAAAAAAATGGTGGCGGAAAACATTTTCCAGGTGCCCTCTGGCGAAGGCACCGGGGTGAAATTTATGTTCATCGGTCCAAAAACCATTGGTGAAGAGACTTTAGCCAATGAAGGAATAGACCGAAAAATCATCATGGCCGGTAAATTGCGCCGCTATGCTTCGCTACAAAATATCTTTGATATTTTTAAAATCCCTGGTGGCCTGATTCAGTCTCTTTGGCACCTTTTTTGGTTTATGCCCAACGTGGTTTTCAGCAAAGGCGGCTACGGCTCGGTGCCGGTAGTTTTAGCGGCCTGGATTTATCATATTCCAATAATCATCCACGAGTCTGATTCCGTGCCGGGATTAGCTAATAAATTTTGCGCCGCTTTCAGCTGGCGCGTGGCTATTTCTTTCATGGAAGCGGCCAAATATTTCCCGACTAAGAAAACCGCGCTCACCGGCAATCCAGTCCGCTCCTCACTCTTTACCGGAAACAAAGAAGCCGCCAAACAACTCTTTGGTTTAAGCGGCCAAAAAAACGTTCTTCTAATCTTAGGCGGCAGCCAAGGCGCGCAAGCCATCAATGACCTTGTTTTCACTTCTTTACTCTTGGTCGCTTCCCGCTGCGAGATCATTCATCAGTGCGGAGCCAACAATATTGAATTGGCCAAACAAATGATAGGAGATAAAGCGCCCGCTGATTATCATTTGTTGCCTTTTTTGGATGAAGAACAAATGCGCCAGGCTTTAGCCGCGGCTGACTTGGTTATCGCGCGCGCGGGCGCCGGCACCATCGCGGAAATCGCGGCCCTGGGCAAACCCAGCATTTTAATTCCTCTGCTCAACGCCGCCGCTGACCACCAATTGAAGAACGCTACGGAATTTGCGAAGCTTGGCGGCGCGGTCATTATGGAAGAAATGAATTTAACCCCGCATCTTTTCCAGAACCAAATTTTTTCTTTGTTGGATAATCCGGATCTGATGAAAAAAATGGGCGCCAACGCCAAGCAATTCGCTCACCCCGATGCCGCGCGCCTGATTGCGCAGGAAATTTTGAATCTAGCGAAAACATAAAACATAAATAATATCAAGTAAAAAACTATTTGTCATTCCCGCGAAGGCGGGAATCCAGGTTCTGATCGTAAATGGAGATTAATAGAAATTTAATTTGACCTGGATCCCCGATCAAGTCGGGGATGACAATATAAAAAACAAATAAAAAAAAGCGGGTATGTTTCAACCCGCCGATACATATTTCCCTCATTTTTTCAATTTTTTCAAATAAACATATTTTCAAATACCAGCCATACAGCGGCCGAGATTGCCGCCAAACCACAAAAGACGTATAAAAACGGCACCTTCTGCAGCTTATTAAACGGCCAATATAATTTAGTCATTTTTATCGGCCATCCCATATACATTCTAAACATAACGGATGCGCTGCAAATAGCGCAACAAATCAAAAGCCACGGTATCACCTTGTTGAGTGTGCTGAATATGTCTTGACCTATAACAATTAACATAATACCCCGTATACTTCCACCGGCCATCAATGACCACGCCAACCAGAATATCGCCCGATTAACCCAGTTCATTACTTTTATGTGCTGCATTGCAAGTCTCCTATATGTTATTATTTGGTTGTTAAATAACTTACTAATGTTTCCCTTCAGCCGATAAATCTGTTTATATTATCCTAAAACAATGTCATCCAAAAATCAAGTCCGCACCCGTTTCGCGCCTAGCCCCACCGGATATTTGCATATCGGCGGTTTGCGCACCGCGCTATATGCCTATCTAATCGCCAAACAAGCCAGCGGACAATTTGTGCTGCGCTTGGAAGACACAGACCTTGAAAGATACGTTGCCGGCGCGGCCGAAGCGATTTACAGTGGCCTGAAGTGGGCCGGGCTTCATTATGACGAAGGCCCGGATATTGGCGGGCCATACGCGCCTTATGTCCAATCGCAACGCCTAGATACCTATAAAAAATACGCGAATGAATTAGTTGCCAAAGGCCATGCTTATTATTGCTTCTGCGATAAAAAAACCTTGGAAGAAATGCGGCAAGAGCAAGTTGCCAAAAAACAAGCGCCAAAATACGACCGTCTCTGTTTCTCTTTGTCGCAGGAAAAAATTGACGTCAAATTAAAAGCGGGCGAACCGCATGTTGTAAGGATGAAAATACCTGCTGGCCGCGTCATTGAAGTCAACGACCTCGTACGCGGTAAAGTATCATACAAATCCGAGGAATTGGACGACCAGGTTTTGCTCAAATCCGATGGCTATCCAACATATCACTTGGCGGTGGTGGTGGACGATCACTTAATGAAGATTTCTCACGTTACGCGCACTGAAGAATGGTTGCCATCCACCCCCAAGCATATTCTACTTTATGAATATTTCGGTTGGCAGATTCCTCAATTTGCCCATTTTCCCCTCATACTCAATCCCGATAAAACAAAAATGAGCAAAAGAACCGGCGATGTGGCGATGGGGAATTATATTAAAAAAGGCTATCTGCCAGAAGCCATGATAAATTATCTGGCGTTTTTAGGCTGGAATCCCGGCACAGCCAAAGAGATCTATTCCATGGAAGAGCTCTTAAAAGAATTCTCTCTGGAACGCGTTCATAAAGCCGGCGCAATATTTAACATTGAGAAGTTGAACTGGTATAATGGCCACTACATAAAGCAAATGCCCTTAGATAAATTGACGGGAATGTGTATTCCATATCTTCCCGACCCAGTGAGTCATCCTGAGCGAAGCGAAGGATCTAAAATCAAAAAAATTGTAGCCTTGGAACAAGAACGGCTTCAGGTCTTATCAGAAATAGGGGAGCACACGGCTTTTTTCTTCGCCTTACCGCCTTTTGATAAAGCTCTGCTTAAATGGAAAGAAATGAATGACGAAGAAATTAAAAAATCGCTGGACATGGCAAAAGACATAATTACCAATACACCCGACAGCGAATTTACCAAAGAAAAACTATCCGAGACGTTGCTGGCCGAAGCGGCAAAAATGCCAAATAAGGGATATCTTTTATGGCCGCTGCGCGTGGCCTTATCCGGCCAAAAAAATTCTCCGCCGCCGTTTGATATTGCCGAAATTTTGGGAAAAGAAGAAAGTTTAGAGAGAATAAAGACAGCCGTTTATTCAATTGGGTAAATTGAAAATTAAATCATTGAAAATTGAAAGTTGGTAATTTTTTACGATGCATAGAAATCCATTAATTTTTATCGTTATCTTTATATTGCTGTTTGCTCAGCCGATGTTTGTTTACGCTGATTTACAATCCGACCTGCAAAACGAAATTGATCAAAAACAAGCCCAAATCCAGGAACTGGAAAAACAAATTGCCCAATATAAGGATATGGTGCGCAACAGCCAGAATCAGAGCAACACCTTAAAGAATGCCATTGCCAAAATGGAAGCGCAAATAAAAAAGTTGGAATCGGAAGTCCGCTTGACCCAAACTAAAATTTCCCAAACTTCTTTAAAAATCCAGGGGCTCGCCAACGATATCTCAACTCAAAATCTGGCGTTGGAAAAACAAAAAAATAATTTAACCCAAATAATCCAGGCAATCAACGAATATGACCAGACCGGCCCAATGGAACTTATCTTGGGCAGCGGAAATTTTTCAGACCTACTAACTCAAGCCCAATATGTCAGCAATCTGCAGACCGGCATTCAGGAAAAATTAACAACTATAAAAGAATTAAAAAACCAATTAGAAAACCAAAAAGCCGAGTCCGAAACCCAGCAAGCGGCGCTGGAAGGGCTGAAAAAACAATTAAGCGGCCAAACCCAAGTGCTGGACGCCCAGCGTGATGACCAAAAATATTTATTGACCACCAGCAAAAACCAAGAAAAAGTTTATCAAGCCACGCTGACGACTTTACAAAAACAGCGTGAGCAAGTGGAGCGGGACATTTATTTGGCCGAAGAAAAATTGCGCCAAGCTATTAATCCGGATTCCATTCCTGTCGCCAAAAAGGGAATCTTGGCTTGGCCGATAAAAAATGTTATGACCCAAACCTATGGTTGCCTTGTTTCATCTTTTGCCAGAAATTCTTATCCGGCCTGCAACGAAGGCAAGGGCAATGGAGGATTCCATAATGGTATAGACATTGATTTGGAAACGGGCGACCCGGTGGCCGCGGCACTGGACGGCACGGTTTCGGGTGTTGGCAATATGGCGCGCTACGCCTACGGCCGATGGATAACTATAAAGCACGAAAACGGCTTAACGACTCTTTATGCCCACTTATCCGTGCAAAGCGTGAGCGTTGGCCAAAAAGTCAAAACTGGCGATCTCGTTGGCTATGGGGGCTCTACCGGCTATTCCACGGGTTCGCACCTGCATTTTTCCGTCTACGCCACCAACACTTTCCGCGTTGAGCCCAACCGCTACGGTTATCCAACCCCTTTGGGCGGCCCGCTAAATCCTTTGCTCTATTTATAATTTTACGACTTTGCCAAAACCCAAATATAAAAAGCTCCTGTCTGCGTTTTACGGACCAAGTGTTTTTGTTTTTAACGCGTCTTCTCCTTTTTAAACAGAGGGAGGGAGGAAAAATTAAAACTGGACAATTCAAATAAAAAACGCTATACTGACTTATTCTTTAAAAATTGAATAACTATAAAAAATTAAAGGAGGGAACGGTATGGGAAAGTTGTCCGTTGGACAAAAAGTCTTGCGTTCGGCCATCGCCGTCATTTTCGTGCTTTTGCCCTTGATGGCTTGCACCTGGGTGGCAACAGGAAGCGGCCAAAGGCTTGAAAAAACCGAAATTGCAGTAGTCTTTATTCTACCCATTGCTTTCGTTGTCACCGGGCTCAATCTCATCCGTCGAGCCTGGAAATAACAAAAATCAGACCAAAAGGAGGGGAGCGGGTATGAAAAATATAATGAATTTCATGAATTTCGTAAAAAAACTTCCGGGTTTTATTCTGACTTCTATTATTTGCTTTCTTCCTGCTGGGCTATACCTTTTTTCCCGGTATTGGCCTGTGACCAGCGGCTTTTGGCAAAATTTTTCTCTCGCCGCTCTCGCTGCCTATATCATAGTCGGCAGCATCCAAATATTTTTACTACTCCTGTGGATAGGAGCGGTATTCCATTATTGGGTACCGGAAAAGAATTGTTCTTGATACAAACAAGCCCACCAGGAGCCGACATCGGCTCCTTTTTTTATTGACACTTTCCCATAACAGATTATGATAAAAGCAAGAACCCTGCATGTCATTCCCGCCCCGTATCAAAGTACGGGGTAAACTCCAGCGGGAATCCAGGTCCAGACAATATTTATGAAATTACCGGTCAGCCGGCCAATAAGGGAGGAGGCTATCGTTTATTCATCCGGCGCAGCATTTTTGTTTGCGCTTTTTGTTAAAATAAAAAACGACGCCGGTTTTTTCACCAACGCCGCCTGAAACAACGGCACTTAATCAACCTCATAAGGAACGACCGTCCTCCCGCCAGCTTCTCTGATTAATCGATTAAAGACGGGAATCTCCCTGACATAAATATAGAGTAATTTCTTAAATTCTGGACTGCTTAGCCCGCACAAACAATCTTTCAACATATTTATTATTTGTTCGGCATTAGACAAGGCGATTATCTTATCTTCTCGTTTCGGGTCTTTCAGCAACTCTTTCAATTTGTTCTGTTTCTCCTCAAAATCAAGGCGAAGGCGCACCGTCCACTTCAGCGCCCGAGTATTATACAAAAGCAAACAATCTTTGAGCATCCTCTTTTTCTGGTCCGGATTGGTCAAGCTTAACACCTCATCCGCAATTTCATTCTGCTTTACAATATTCATCGGCTTTATAGGTTCCATCTCCCGCCCTCCTTTTATAAAATAACGATAAATTTTTTAAAAAACTCCCCCACAAAATCTTTAATTCAGACTATAACATTTCTTCTCTTTCGTAAAGGGGGGAGGGGAGGGATTTAGCCCATCCCTTTTGTGTCATCCTGAGCGCAGCGAAGGATCTATTATGCCCCAAGCCATCATCTTTGACCTCAACGGAATATTCATCCAAAGCCCGAAATTAAGCGACTGGTTTTGCAAAATGATGTAAAAAAGATATCATGACTTTTGCTCATCCACTTATTGGATTAATATTGGGAAAAGAATTCGGTTACACTGCGGCTTTTGTTATCGGCTCTCTTTTCCCTGACATAGATCATTTATTTATTTTAATAAAAAATAAACATTTTAAATTCCGCGAAGCGTTTGCGGCGATGAAGAATGAGGATGCGGCAGGGGAGAGGTATAAAATACCCTATACGCATTCTATTCTTGGCTGGCTGATATTCTCCGGCGTCGTGTTTTTATATAGCCAACCAGCTGGTCTGGTCTTTGGCGCGGCCTACGCCTTGCACCTGTTATTGGATATAATAGATAAAGACGAAAAACAATTATTTTATCCGTTCAAAAAAACCATTAGAGGATTCTTGCCAGTTTTTAGTAAATATGAAATTATTTTTTCTGTGATTTTATTAGCAATTTATTTTTATATTTAGTAGGCGAGTAGTGTCATCCCGGGCTTGACCCGGGATCCAGGCTCTGGATTCCCGCTGGAGTTTACCCCATACACCCGTTTTCACGAGTGCATATTTGATACAGGGCGGGAATGACAAATGGGTCTTGTTTAAGACAAGATTATATGATGTTTCCGAAGGACACGTTGTACAATATCGTCAGAATTGATGCCTCAGCAAAGCTGCAATATCAATTCATATTGTGCGACGTAATAAGTGTGTTTTTTAAACTAACATAAATGCGTAAAATAGCCCTTATTTTAACTCTCTCAGCCCTAGGCGGACTTGCAGTTTTCGCCTCTGGGGGCTCTATTTTGGCCCAGGAGGCTAGTTTCAGTACCGAGGCGGTAAAAGATGTCCGGGAACTGCCAAAAACGTCTTTAGACGGGCTTTTAAAAGAGTGGCTGGGCGGGACTAAGGAAAAGGTGCAATCAGGCATGATTAAGACCCAAACCGGGCTGGAAGACGCCGCTGGGCAAGCCCTGGGTATTGCCCAAGAGGCCGCTCAAGAAGAAATCAACCGCCAGGCCAATAAGGCCATCCAAGAAGCCAGGCAAAAGGCCGAGGGATATGTCGGCGGGGTGGTGGCTGCGATTAAAACCGCGGTAAATA
>JAHKAK010000051.1 GCA_018826025.1 Patescibacteria group bacterium | reverse complement strand
TTTATCCAAAGCTGACTCATATATTTTTAAGCTATTAAAGATTTTGCTTGCCGCTTGTCTCGCAACTCCGTTTCTGGCGAGCGCGTCTTTTATTTTTCCTTACACCGCGCCCAAAGTTTTCGTTTTCCGCGTTTTGGTTGAAATCGCAGTGATACTGTATTTTTATCTAGCGTTGAAATACCCAGATAGATTTTTATTTTCTATATTTTGTCATTCCCGCGAAAGCGGGAATCCAGGACCTGGATCCCGGGTCAAGCCCGGGATGACAATAGGCTTAGCAGTAATCGTTTTTTTGGCAATCAATCTTCTTTCCGCCCTTTTCGGCGCGGATTTTTATACGAGCTGGTGGGGGAATCTGGAGCGGGGGATGGGTGTTTGGGGATTAGCTCATTTTGTCGCGTGGTTCTTTATGTTAGTGGCAGTATTTAAAGACAAAAAAGATTGGCAAGGACTAATTGGATTATCAGTGGCGGCCAGCGTGGTAGTCGTTGCCACGGCTCTTATTCAGCGATTTGGGGGGCTGGGCGGGCTTTTGCCGGCAACGGACCGCATTTATGGCGTAATCGGCAACGCCGGCATTTTAGCCGGTTATTTGATTTTTAATATTTTTCTGGCGGGATATCTATTTTTTATTTCCAGCGGTAAAACCAAGTGGTTTTTCGCGCTTGGCGGTTTGCTTTTAGCGATTAGCCTTTTGTTGAGCGGCACCCGCGGCGCCTGGTTGGGGTTGGGAGCGGGAATAATTGTATTTTTATTATTATGGTTAGCTAAAGAACTCTATTTTTTGTGGAAAGACGGGAAAAACTTAACCTCCCAGCCCCCCTTTAAAAGGGGGGCAAGGGGGGTTAAAATCCCGACAATTATTTTACTTACGGTTATTCTTTTTATTGGAGTATTATTTTTAGCGCGTGATAGCGCCTTAGTAAAAGATAATTCTATCTTATCTCGTCTGACAAATGTTTCTTTGGCCGATTCCACAATCCAAAGCCGCTTAATTCTATGGCAAAGTGCTTGGCAAGCTTGGCAGGCAAGGCCGCTTTTAGGTTTTGGCCCGGAAAATTTTGAAGCGGCTACAGGAAAGTATTTATCGCCGCGCCTGGTCAGTTTTGAGGCTTACGGAACCGACCGTAGCCACAACTTTATTTTTGATTATGGCGTCACTCTTGGCTGGCTGGGCCTGATAAGCTATTTGGTAATGATTGCCGCGGCGGGTTGGTTGCTGGTAAAGAATTTTTTATGGTGTCATCCTGAGGGAGCAGCAGCGACCGAAGGATCTATTAAAGATTCTTCGTCCCGTCAAACCGGGACTCAGAATGACGACAGAGATAAGCCTCAGGATGACAAAGTCCGTTTCCTGTTTTCTGTTATTTTCCTGTCTCTCCTCGTCGCTTATCTCATCCAGAACTTTTTTATCTTTGACTCTTTTGTTTCTTATCTGATGTTGTTTTTCGTGTTGGCGCTGATAAATTTTTATAGCAAAAAAAGTATTTGTCATCCTGAGCGAAGCGAAGGATCTATTTTGGATTCTTCGGCTACGCCTCAGAATGACAAGAAAAAAAATAGTCATCTCGAGCACATTCGCTCCGCTCAGTATAAACTCCGTGAAGGATCTTTGAATGTTGTAAAAAAAATTGGCCTAGTGTTTTTCGCAATTTTTATTATTTCTGCTTTGTATTTATTTAATTTAAAATCAATTTTAGCCGCTTATCGTGCCAATCAAATTTTGTCTTTGCCGTTGGAAAATGTCGCTCAAGCGGCACCATTACTAAAAGACGCCCTATCTTTTAACACTTTTGTTTCGCCGGAGATTGCGTATCAGGCCGCGTTAGATTATATTATTAAAATCAATCAACAGCCGGACTTGGCGCAAAATGAAGAGTTTTATAATATAGCCGCGAATGAATTATCCAAAATTATTGAGCGTTCGCCAAATCGCGCCAGAAATTATATCGCCTTGGCCTGGCTTGACCTTTATTTTTCCGGTCAAGATTCGTCAAGAATTAATGAAGCCATAAATCTGGGAAACAAAATAAAAGAGTTAAGTCCGATAAAAAAAGACGCTTATTTAATTTTAGTCGCCG
>JAHKAK010000050.1 GCA_018826025.1 Patescibacteria group bacterium | reverse complement strand
TCTACGGACTACAGATTATTTACGGATATACAGATACGATTCCTCCCTTTTTAAAGGGAGGTGGGAAGGGATTTATTACCCTCCTTGTAAAGGAGGGTGCAGGGAGGTTAAAATTCTAATCCCCTTAATCCCCCTTTACAAGGGGGACAAATCTCTAAATCTCCCAAAGCTGAGCTTAGCTCTGCCTAACCCCTCTTTAAAAAGAGGGGGAATGTATCTGTATACCTATACTTATCTGTATTCTGTAGCTATATTAATCTTTAATATTTAATAGCTCGACGATTTTATTTTTATTGAAGCCAACGATAATTTGCCCGTCAATCTCAACGACCGGCACGCCCATTTGGCCGGATTTATCAATCATTTCTTGGAGGTCTTTGGCGCTTTGCGAAACATCAATTGATTCGTACTTAATTCCTTTTTCATCCAGGAATTTTTTTAAGGTGACGCAATAAGCGCAAGCGGGGGTGCTGTAAACTTTTATCATGTGTTATCGCGAATATCCACGAATTTACCACTAATCTCACGAATTTTATTAGTGAAATTTGTGCTGGATTTGTGCAAATTAGCGATTCTTTAAATATTCGTATACCGACAACGCCGCTTTGGCTCCCTCGCCGGCCGCGATAATTATTTGTTTATGCGGAATATCCGTGGTATCGCCGGCGGCAAAAATTCCCGGGCAAGAAGTCGCGTTGGTTTTGGGATTAATGATAATTTCCCCTTTCTCATTTAAGTCTACTACACCCGTTAAAAATTTTGAAGCCGGCACTGAGCCAATCTCAACAAAAATTCCGTCAACGGTAATTTCTTTGGTTTCACCGACTCCATTATGTTTAAAAATTAGAGCTTGGACAAATTTTTCTCCCTTAATTTCCATCGGCTCGCATTGATTATAAATTTCAATTTTCGGGTGTTTTTTTAATTCTTCTTGAAGCAGCCTATCGTCGCCCCGCATGGCCGGATATTTATTTAGCAAATATATTTTTGAGGCGTATTTGGTCAATTGCCAAGCCGCGTCTTGGCCCGAGTCGCCCGCGCCAATCACCGCCACGATCTTATTTTTAAACAGCGGCGCGTCGCAAGTGGCGCAATAAGTTATGCCTTTGCCTTTAAATTCTTTGGCGCCCGGCACTTGAAGTTCGCGGTATTTTTTACCCGTGGCTATTATTAAGCTTTTAGCGGAAAACTTGCTACCAGTAGCGATAACTTCAAATTTTCCGTCGGACGATTCTATTTTGGCGATTTCTACGCTGTCTTTAATTTCCACGCCGATTCCCCGGGCGTGTTCCCTGAATTTTTCCGCCAGTTCACCGCCCGGAATAGATGGAATACCCGGATAATTTTCCACTAAGTGCGCTTCCGTGGTTTGACTAACAGCGTTGCCCGCTAAAACTAAAGTTTTAATTTTTTTGCGCGCGGCGTAAATCGCCGCCGCCAGTCCGGCCGGACCGGCACCGATGATAACAAGGTCGTACATAAATGTAAAATGCAAATATCAAAATGAAAAATGACAATGCTGTTGTCATCCTGAGCGAAGCGAAGGATCTAGATCCTTCGGCCCGTCGTGACGGGCCTCAGGACGACGCTTCGCGTCGATTTTACACTTTGAGATTTAAATTTTTAATTATTTTCCATCTATGCTCACCAATCTCCAACTGTCTCCCTTGATTTTTTTAATTTTAATTTTCTTCACCGGCATCAACAACTTGATATTGTATTTTAAATTATCCGGCCTGATGCCTTCGCCATGTTCAATGATCTCACCTAATTCTATCACAATTTCCGTGATTTGGGAAAGGTGATTTTGGCGCGCGTAGTCCTTGACAAGTTTAACGATTTGGTCGGCTAAATGGAAGTCATGCATATTAAAAATGTAAAATGTAAAAATCAAAGTGGAAAATGACAACGTAAAGTTGCGTGGCAACCACGTTGCTTTACGCAATGTAAAAAGCTAAAATGACCTCGCCCAGGCGAGGTCATCCTGAGCGAAGCGAAGGATCTGGATCCTTCGGTCTCGACTACGCTCGGCCTCAGGACGACACTTCGTGTCGATTTTACATTTTGAGATTTACATTTTCAATTAGTATGAATGCGCGGCACTGGTTAAATGCGGGCTATGAGCTTAAATTAACATTCCAATTCACACTCTTATCTTATTTTAACGCATTTATCAATAAACCCCAAAAATATAAATCCCCAATTAAATTAAATGGGGGTTTATATTTTTTTGCCTGTTGGCAATTTTATTTCGCGATAGAATTACATAGGCCAGCACCCTCCCAAGAACCCGCATCTCCGCGCCCACTTATAGATCCAAGATTGGCCATCACTACTAGGAACGCAAATATTAGTGTCAAAACAATTTTCCCTTTTTTCACCTTTGCCGAAAGCGCAATAATGAATTCGGGCGTCGCCGCCATTAGCCTTAACATCCGGATAGCGGTTTAGATACCAAGCCGAGGGGTTATCGGAACAGGCGGTAGTGGCGGCGCCGCAGTCATTTGGACAACTCATTTGGGTTTCGTTATATTCAGCTTCACAGACAGAATTACCGCAAAAATCCTCCTCGGGATCAATGATGAAACCAGTCTTTGTCACGATTGAGAAAGCCAGGTTTTTAATCGCGGTTTGGGTGCCTGATTTTACGGTAATTTTTACATTGAAAGTTCCGGCCTCTGATGGCTTGCCGGTAATGTAGATTCCCGGAATATTAGCGATAGTGTTGCTTAGCGTGCGCATGGCTTCTTTTACTATACCATTTGGCAAACCGGTAATGGTCCAGGTATAATCGCCTGATGTTCCGCCAGTAGCGTCAATAAACGCGACATAACTTTGATTATATATGCCGTCCGGAAGGCTGGTGGTGGTAATGGTGAGCGAGCCTGAAGATGGCGAAGTCGTTGGCGTTGGAGTTGGTGAAGCAGAAGCGCTAGGCGTGGGAGTCGGCGTTGTGGATGCGCCGGAGCAAGAAGCGTTTCGGTTTTCGCGGGAACCAAACTCTATCCAGTGTTGTTTAGCGCGGCTGATATTTGTAGAGCCAAAAGCCGCTTTTAAATCAGAATATCTATTAAGATAGCATTGAGCTTGGGCGCTGGTTAAAGCGTTGGGGACCGAGCAAGAAGCGTCCCGGCTTTCAACATGAGAAGAAGAAGGACAACCATGATTTAGCCAATGTTGTTTGGCGGCGCTGATGTTATTGGCGCCAAAAGCATTGCGTAAATCAGCGTAGCGGTCAAGATAACATTGGGCTTGGGCGTCGGTTAAATTTGAGCAAGTTGCGGCTTTGGCACTTATAATATTTATCGCCCCCAGCGCCAGCAAACAGAAGATAAAAACAAAAAATAGATATTTACGCATTTTTATAAAATTAATTATTTATTAAATAGTGTTTCTATTCCGCGTTCGACGGCGCGGAGAAATCACTTTTACAATTATATTATATGACCGCTTAATGCGTGGCGCAAGTCAGGCAAGGGTCGTAGGCGCGGACTAGCGCTTTTATTTTGGCTTCAATCTCTTTTTTGGGAGTTTTTTTAGCGGCCATTGGCGGCAGATATTCTATCAGGTCTTTTTCCAGCCGCGCCAGGTTTTGAGCGGTTGGCGTGATAATATTGCAGTTAACCACTCGCCCCGCTTGGTTAATTTCGTAAAAATAATAGAGCGTGCCGCGGGGCGCCTCAATGGCTTCTATGCCTTTGGCGGTGCCTTTTATCGCTTTTAGTTTGGCTTGAATTAACTCGTCTCGGGCGGCCCGGGTTTCAACTTTCAAGTTTCGCAACAGAATTTGGCGCAATAGTTTTTGCGCTTCTTCAACGCAATGGATCATTTCAACGGCTTGGGCTAAAATATTAAGAAAAGGATTAAAGAGCGGCAACGTTAATTTAACTGATTTCAGCGCTTTTTTCGCTTCCGGATTTAATTGAGCGCTGTTATTGTTGAGGCGAGACAGGGCGCCGACCATAAAAGGTTTGCCTTGGTAAAAAGAATATTTGACGGCGCTATTTTGCAATTGGTGTTCTTTGATGATTGTCATAAATTCCGCGGGGTCAACTTTAGCGGCGCTGGGCGTTTTAACTAAACCGTCATAGAAAGCGTATTCGCTTAAACAATGGAGGCTGGCATAGGGAGACGAGCGGACAAAATTTTGGTATTTAAGTCCGGCGAATAATTTAGCTAGGTTTTTGGCGGCGACTAACGCCGCGCCGCATCCGTCAAAAAGAGAAGCCAATTTATTTTTGGCCGGCAACTTTAAAAATCCGCCGATGGTTGGAGTTATCGGATGGATTGAGCGGCCGCCAATATTTTCAATGATTTTATTGCCAAATTCCCGCAAAGCCAGGGCGTCTTTGGTGCGATTAGGGTATTTTTTGATCAGCACCAAGTCATCTTTAAAGTCAAAAAAATCAGACAAGGAAAAGAAGAAAAGATGCAGGGCGTGGCTGTTTAAAATTTGCCCCATCATCATTAATTTGCGCAATAAAATCGTTTGTTCAGAGACTTCAATCTTAAGAGCTCTTTCCAATGCCTTTAAGCTGGTTAAGCTATGCACCACCGGGCAAACTCCGCAAATTCGCGAAGTGATCTGCGAAACTTCAAAAATACTGCGGTCGCGCAAGATGCCCTCCAGGAGCCTGGCGCCTTCTTTAATATCAAGCCGAGCTTTGGTTATATTGCCATCAACAATATCAGCGGTGAAACCCGCGTGGCCTTCAATTTTAGCAATGTGATCTATCTTAATATGCATAATATAAATTAAAAATGTAAATGTCAAAAATCAAAATGACAATTTAAAATGTAAAAATTTAACTCACCCCAACCCTCTCTTTAAAAAAGAGAGGGAGGTTCCCCTTATTTTTTTAAAGAGGGGGTGAGGGGGTGTTATGAAGTTTAGACTTTGCATTGCGTAAAGCAACGTGGTTGCCACGCAACTTTAAGTTGTCATTTTCCATTTTAGACGGCAACTCAAGTTTACTTTATTGCGCTTCCTGTCGGATAAAAATCAAATTCGGTTTGATTTAACGGTGCGATTCTATTCCAGTCATATTTTAAGCGGTTAAAAGCGGCCGCGGTTTCAATCCAATATTTTTTGCCATTCTCCAGCTTGTAAACTTTATAGCCATACTCCCATTTTATCAAAGTGTTGTTAGGATAAGAAAGGACGTCTATCGGATCAACCGTAACCACGTCTTCCCATCTGTCACCATAGGAATCAAAGACTGCGACGCTTGGAATATGCCGTTTCATGCTGGACTCGGTGATGTAGTAAACTTTGTCGTCTCCCTGAGCTCGGATCAGCTTGATTCGGGCATACTGGTTTAATTGGGCAACGGTGACGGATTGGACTTGGTTCCAATTCAAGCCCTGCATATTGAATGCTTCAATTGAGGGAATCCAGATTTTTTGGCTATTAATGACTTTATAGACTTTATTGTCCGGGCCCTTTAAAAGTATTATGTCATAATCAGAGAAAGAAGCTAAAGTTGCCGAAGAAACTACTTTAACATCCGACCACTTATAGCCGGCTTGATTAAATTTTTGCTCGTTTTGAATCCACTTTTTCTGGTTATTGGCGATAACGTAAACCTTGGGATCGTTAACGGTTTTAATTAACATGCCGTCGGAAATCGTGCCGGTGTATAAAGCCGAATAGTCAGAAAAAGAATCTATAGTTTGCTGAGAGACAGTTTTAATATCCGACCACTTATAGCCGGCCTGATTAAACTCTTGTTCTGTTTGAATCCATTTTTTTTGGTTATTAGTTATGACATAGACTTGGGGGTTATCAGTAGGTTTAATTAACATACCGTTAGAAATCGTGCCGGTGTATAAAGGAGTAGGAGTGGGCGTAGGCATTGGGGTGGATATTGGCGTAGGCGTTGGTGTCGGAGTCGGAGTTGGAGTGGGCGTACTAACGCACTTGTAATAGCCGAACTTGACGGCATTATGAATCGGGTCGCCAAAAACAGCGTTGCTGAAAGTTATAGTGCCGGTTTGATTATACTTGTAGTTAAACTGACCATTTGCGCCAAAGGCCACGTTGCAAGTGCCGGTTAACGCGCAAGAACCGTTTTCATTAGCGCACCAAGTATAGCCGGTTGGACCAACGCTGGGCGTTGGTGTTGGAGTAGGAGTAGGAGTAGGAGTAGGAGTAGCCCCGCACTTATAATAGCCAGCCTTGGTAACATAAGGAATTGGGTCGCCAAAAACAGCGTTGCTAAAGGTTATCGCGCCGGTTTGATTATATTTGTAGTTAAATTGACCATTAGCCCCATAAGCCACATCACAGGTGCCGCTTAACGCGCAAGAACCGTTTTCATTAGCGCACCAAGTATAGCCGGTTGGGCCGGGGCCAGGAGTAGGCGTAGGAGTAGGTGTCGGAGTTGGCAAAGAGCCCGGGATTACTTTGTAAACACGGCCGTAACTGGCTTGCTTTCCTCCGGCAATATAAATTGTTCCGGCGCTATCAACATAACCATCAAACAAAGTTGGCATGTCAAAATCCGTTACTTTTTCCCAAGAACCGCTGGTAGCGGTTTTGCTTCTATATAACGCGGACTTTCCTGTTTGACCTTCCCAGCTTTGACCGACCCCAACATAAAGATAATTTCCCGATACCCCCATCCAAAGGCCCAAATTATATCCTGTAAATTCCCCTACTTCAGTATTGGGGTATTTATAGACCTTTATTTTATTGCCGCTCGAAAAAGGAGCCGGGTTGTTGCTGAAAGTATAATAAAGGGAACCGTTAAATGAAACCGGAGCATGGTATTCTCCTGTAGCCGTTAATAACTTGGTTACCGTACCACTACTGGACATCTTTGATAGCGTTGTCAGTTGATTATCATAACCTAATTTAGCCACATACAATTCATTATTATGAATTCCAAAGCTAGTATAGCCGCCACGTATATTTGTTATAGCTCCGGAAGATAATGTTTGACACGAGCTGCTGCCACACTTGAGTATTGCTGTTCCTCCGGGCGATTCAAAGTTGGCCACTCCGGCATAGAGGGAACCGTTAAAAGTTATTGTACCTAACATTAAAGTCCATGTTGGATGGCTATAAATTTTTGTGAACTGTGAGTTTGAATATTTATATATCTGCCCATAGTGGCCATCGCCTCCTTCTAAAGACATATAGAGCGCTCCGTTATTTTCACTCAAAGAGTAAACCGATTCAGCTACAAATTGTTTCGTGATGGCGCCTCCGGAAGTGCAGTTATAAAGCCTCGCATCTTTTTGGTTAGCCGAACTCATATTAGCCGAATAAGAACCGGCGTAAATTGTGCCGCCGTAGTCGATAACACTGAAAAGCAATCTGTCGGTTTGGCAGAGCAAAGACGCGCCAGTTGAGCCGGAGCTGGTAATAACCAAACTAAGAGTTTTGGTCGCGGTTTGGCTTCCAGATTTTAAAGTGATAACAACG
>JAHKAK010000049.1 GCA_018826025.1 Patescibacteria group bacterium | reverse complement strand
AATTTTCTTTAATTTTGATCGTCTTGGGAATAAAGTTTAATCACTTGAGACCGGAAATTCTTTCGCTGGTTACGCTAGTTGGCCTTATTACGATTTCAGGTTCAACTTACTTTATTATCTATTCGGAAAAAATCTTCCGTGTTGTCTCCAAATATCTTGGCGTCTTTGAAAGAGAAAATATTTCTGAAAAAGAAAAAAGAAGAAAAGATTATCAGTCTGTTCTTTTCGGCTATAATCGAATAGGCTTTGATTTTCTTAAAGTATTTAAGGAAATGAAACAAAGTTTTCTAGTTATTGATTATGACCCCAAAATCATTGAACAGCTTGACCGAGCCGGAGTGAATAATGAATATGGCGATGCCAGCGATGTTTGTTTCCTTGAGTCGCTAAATTTTCAAAAAATCAAAATGCTTGTCTCGACAATCCCAGAGATTGAAACCAATATCCTGATTTTGGAAAAAATAAAACATCAAAACCCGACAGCAATTGCCATGATGATCGCCCACAATATCCGCGACGCCATGATTTTATATGACGAAGGTGCTGATTATGTCATCTTGCCTCATTTTCTCGGCGGGAAATATGCTTCTCTTCTGGTTAAAAATCTTCATTTTGACCCCGAACGCTTTAAAAAATTACGCCAGCGCCATATCTCGCATCTTTACCTGAGAGAATCACTGGGACAAAATCATCCGACGATCAAAAAATATTATTAACACCTAATCGAATCTTAATGCCAATTTATTTGTATAATACTTTATCTCGCACCAAAGAAGTATTTAAACCCATCAAAAAAAATAAAGTGGGTTTTTACGCTTGCGGCCCAACGGTTTATGACTTCGCCCATATCGGAAATTTGCGCACCTATATTTTTGAAGATATCCTGCGCCGCGTTTTAACGTATAACGACTATAAAGTTAATCACGCGATGAACATTACTGATGTTGGCCATTTGGTCGGCGATGGCGATGACGGCGAAGACAAGCTTGAAATCGGAGCCAAACGAGAAGGAAAAAATCCCATGGCCATCGCAACGTTTTACACAGACAAGTTTTGGCAAGACGCGGACAAACTAAACATCCTTAGGCCGAATAAAATATTACCCGCCACCCGAGCGATTAAAGAACAAATAGAAATCATCAAAATTTTAATTGCCAAAGGATACGCTTATAAAAAAACTTTGGCTATTTATTTTAATGTCGCGAAATTTCAAAATTATGGAAAATTATCCGGACAAAAACTTGATGATAAAACAACCCAGGCCAGAGAAACAGTCTACGTTGACGCCGAAAAAGAAACTAGACAGGATTTCGCGCTTTGGTTCTTTCTTACGGGCCGTTATAAAAATCATATCTTGCATTGGCCAAGCCCTTGGGGTGAAGGCTTTCCCGGCTGGCACATTGAATGTTCCGCTATTTCACGCCAACTTTTAGGCCAGCCTTTTGATATCCATTGCGGCGGCGTTGATCATATTGGTACGCACCATGCCAATGAAATTGCCCAAAGCGAAGCGGCTTTCAACATACCTTTGGCGCGTTACTGGCTGCACGGCGAATTTGTTTTAATAGACGGCGAACGCATGGGCAAGTCGCTGGGTAATTTTGTCACTTTGGCTAAAGTCTCGGAAAAATTCAATCCCTTATCTTTTCGTTATTTAACGCTCACCGCGCATTATCGCTCACAACTTAATTTAACCTGGGAATCGCTGGAAGCGGCTCAAAGCGCGTTAAATAACCTATATCAAAAAATGCGCGACCTGACAGAAGAAGCTAATCAATTCTGGCCTCTAATAAAATTATCTTGCGTTTTCGGACTATCTAATCAAAAAACTGCAGTCGCTTTAAAAACCGCTGTTCAGTACGCTGAAAAATTCCGCGGGTTTATCAATGACGATCTGAATACGCCCGAAGCCCTATCACTAATATGGAAAATAATGGACGACGCGACTCTGCCGGCCGCGGCTAAAAAAGAATTACTGCTGAAATTTGATAAAGTTTTTGGACTAGACCTGAATAAAATAAAACCGGATTATCTGCCTCGTCGCGTTAAAAAATTAGCGCAAGAGCGCGAAATAGCCCGGCAACAAAAACAATGGGATAAAGCCGACCAGCTCCGCGCCCAAATCATCAAAGAGGGCTGGTTAGTTGAAGATACGCCACGAGGGCCAAAGTTAATGAAAAATATAAAATAAAGAGTATCACGCCCCAGGGCCCCGCAAATGCGGGGCCCTGGGGTTTAATATACCCTTTATTTTTTTCAACCCTTAATCCCCATTCCATCCCCTTTTTGGCTAAAAAAAATGCCTTGCCAAGTCTTAATGTAATGATATACTGAAATAACGTAACCACGGATTGCACAGATTTGAAACGGATAATACGGATAAAAATAGACATCTGCGATATCCGTTAAAAATCCACATTATCCGTGGTCAAGAAATTATTTTGTCCAACTAGATATTAAATTACCAAATTTTAATCATTCGAACTAATGCCCAAACAAAACAATCAAACAGACCGCGTTCCGCCCCAAAATATTGAAGCCGAGCAAAGCGTGCTTGGCGCTTTGATGTTAAGCAAAGATACTATTGTTCGCGTAGCCGATATTCTGCGACCCGGTGATTTTTATCGCCAAATCCATAACATCATTTTTGAAGTAATGCTGGAACTCTACGAAAAAAGCGAGCCGATTGACGTTTTAAGCCTAACCGGCCGACTAGAAGATTTAAGAAAACTGGAAGAAATAGGCGGGCCGGCCTATTTAACGGATCTGGTTAATCGCGTGCCCACGGCCGCGCATGTGATGCACTACGCTAAAATCGTGCACCACAAAAAAGTTTTGCGCGATTTAATCGGCGCGGCCGATAAAATCGCCCAGCTGGGTTTTAACGAAGAAGAAAATCTGGAAAATATTTTAGACGAAGCCGAACAAAGCGTGTTTCGCATCTCACAAAAAAACCTGACGCAGGAATTCATGCCCGTTAAAAGCGCGCTGGAAGAAGCCTTTGAACGAATTGATAAGCTTCAAAAAGGCGACGGGGCCTTTCGCGGCGTACCCACCGGCTTTTACGATATAGATAATTATCTTTCCGGCCTGCAAAAATCGGACTTGATCATTCTGGCGGCCCGGCCGTCGCTGGGTAAAACCGCGCTGGCCATGGATGTCGTACGGCATATTGCCATCAAGCAAAAAGTGCCCGTGGGAATTTTTTCACTGGAAATGTCCAAGCACGACGTGGTTGACCGGTTACTCGCCGCTCAAGCTAACGTAGATTTATGGAAGTTGCGAACCGGCCGATTATCCATGGATGGACTGGATAACGATTTAATCCGCATTCAGGAGGCAATGTCCATTTTATCCGAGTCTCCCATCTTTATTGACGACGCGGCCTCGCCCACGGTCTTGCAAATGCGCACCATGGGCCGCCGTCTGCAAGCTGAACATGGAAACTTAGGACTAATCATTGTTGACTATCTCCAACTTATCCAGCCACGAACCAATAATGAAAATATGGTCCAGCAAGTCACCGAAATTTCCCGCTCCTTAAAGGGACTGGCCAGAGAACTTGAATGCCCCGTCTTGGCGCTTTCCCAGCTCTCGCGCGCGGTTGAGTCACGGCCCGACCAGATACCCCGCCTGGCTGATTTGCGCGAATCCGGTTCCATTGAACAAGACGCGGATGTCGTGCTGTTTATTTACCGGGAAGATAAAACCAAAAAGGATTCATCCCGCCCTAACATTGCCGACATCATGATTGCCAAACACCGCAATGGCCCCATTGGCCGCGCTGAACTATATTTTAATGAATCACAAGCCAGCTTTAAGAATCTGGAGAGGCACTTTAATGAATAAAAACTCTAAATCCGAATATCTAAATCCTAAACAAATCCAAAATGCTAATTTTCAAAATCCAAAACGGGTATAACTCACCCCAACCCTCTCTTTCATAAAAGAGAGGGAGCTCCCCCTCTTTTTCTAAAGAGGGGGTTAGGGGGAGTTAAATTTGAACCCGTTTGGAATTTAGTATTTTGGTCATTTGATATTGTTTAGAATTTAGGATTTTGGATTTAGAATTTATAATTTTTCTAAAATGCTCCCATCCTCTCTAAAAAACTTAATAGATCAACTTTCTAAATTACCCGGCCTTGGCCAACGTTCCGCCACGCGCCTGGCTTTTTATCTCATCAGCCAGCCAACCAACGACCTGAATGCTTTAGCGCAGGCCATAAAAGATTTACCGGTCAAGATTAAATATTGCCCGCGCTGTTTTAATTTAACCAGCGACTCATCTCTTTGCGCCATCTGCGCCAATAAAAACCGTCAGCAAAATCTAATCTGTGTCGTAGAGGATATTTTAGACATTATCCCTATTGAGCGCACCCGCCAGTTTAACGGAGTTTACCATGTTTTAGGCGGCTTAATTTCACCAATTGACGGGCTGACGCCCGATAAACTGCGCATTAAGGAATTAGTCGGCCGCATCAAACAATTGCTGGCCCAAAAAATCCAACCTGAAATTATCTTAGCGTTAAATCCAACTACCGAGGGTGATACCACAGCGCTGTATCTGGAAAAACTGCTTAAACCATTGAATTTTAAGCTCACCAAGCTTAATCGCGGACTTTCTACGGGAAGTGATTTAGAATACGCCGACGAAACCACGCTGATCAACGCGCTAAAATACCGTCATTAATTGTGGTCAGTTCCCTCTCTTAAGTTAAGCGAGGGCGAGCCCTTCCGAAGCCGTAGGCGAAGGAGGGATAGGGTGAATTATGGAGTCCGCTCTTTAGAGCGAGACCAATGTCTCTGGCTAAAGCAAAGCTGAGCTTAGCTCTGCCAGGACTCCAATTACCATAACTCCTCCAAAGCTGAACTTAGCTCTATCAGCCTCTTCTTAAATTAAGAAAAGGAGTTCCCCTCCTTTAGGAGGGATTAGGGGAGATTTTAAAATAACCGTACCTTAACAACAAAAGGAGAAATTAATATGTCTAGTAACGTTTTGATTATTGATGGCGGCGGAAGAGGACACGCGTTTCTTTGGAAACTCCTGCAGTCGCCCCGCGTCGGCAAACTTTATATCGCGCCTGGGAATGGCGGAACTGGTAAAATAGCTAAAAATGTTCTAATTGCCACCACGGATATTAAAAGCTTGGCTCGTTTCGCCGAAAAAAACTCCATCGACCTGACGATAGTGGGTTCGGAAGATCCGCTCGCGTTAGGCATAGTTGATGTTTTTCACCGTCGAGGCCTGCGTATTTTTGGACCGACTCGCGCCGCAACGCAAATCGAAGCATCTAAGGCAGATGCCAAACGGCTTATGCGCGAGCAAAACATTCCCACCGCGCCATTTCAGATCTTTCGAAAATATGACAACGCACTAAAATATATCCGCAAACACGGCGCGCCGATTGTCGTAAAGGCGAGCGGACTTGCGCTTGGCAAAGGTGCTTACCCGTGCAAAACGCTCACCAAAGCAGAAAAAGCCCTAACGGAAATTATGCTTGAGCGTGCTTACAAAAAAGCGGGAAACGAAGTTATAGTCGAGAAGTTTTTGGATGGACCAGAAATTTCCATTCACGCTCTCTGCGACGGTAAAACTTCAATTCTGTTACCAACGGCTCAAGACCACAAACCTATTTTCGACGGCGACAAAGGCAAGAATACTGGCGGTATGGGGACAATCGCCCCCGTGCCATGGGTCAATGCGCAAACTTTGCAAGACGTGAACGAACAAATTGTTCGTCCGACTTTGCAAGCTCTTACAGAAAAAAGACGAGCTTTTACCGGCTGCCTATATCCAGGACTCAAAATAACAACCGATGGACCAAAAGTACTGGAATATAATGCAAGATTCGGCGATCCAGAAACTCAAAGCTATATGCGCCTGCTAAAAACCGATCTACTTGATGTTTTTGACGCTTGCGTTGACGGGAAGCTCGCTGAACTTACGATTGAATGGCATTCGGGGTTTACCGTTTGTGTTGTTCTGGCTTCTGGCGGATATCCGGGAAAATACAAAAAAGGAATTACGATATTCGGTATTACCGAAGCAGAAAAAGTTCCAGGTGTTGTCGTATTTCACGCTGGCACAATGTACAGCAATCAACTGCGAACTTCCGGCGGCCGCGTGCTCGGAGTTACGGCAGTCGGCGAAACTCTTCAAGAAACTCTTAATCGAGCCTACGAAGCAATTCGCTTCATCAAATTCAAAGGCATGCAATACCGCAAAGATATCGGCACAAAGACCCTTAAAACACAAATTCATTCATAATAGAACCTAACAAAATCCCGCCTCGCTAAAAGCGAGACGGGATTTTTATTATGTTTCCATAAACTATTATTTCTACTCTATCGGCACTTGGCTTGGTTGCGTCGGCACTTGGGAAATAGCCGGTTTGCCAGCGCGTAAATTCACTAAAATAGTTTTAATTTCCTGATTATCTGGATTTAATTTTTCCACCGCAATAAATTGGTCAATGGCCGCGGTTTTATTGCCTAACTGATCATAAACCAAACCCAGAAAATACCGAGCGTTGGAATAATTCTGATCAATCAGTGTTGCCCGCTCAAATTCCGCCCGCGCTAAATCCCAATCAGACTTTTTATAATACAACAAGCCCAATTGAAATGCCACTCCAATATCCTGCGGGTAAAGATTTCTGGTTTGCACCATATTAGCAATGGCTTCATCCGCTTTGCCGCTGCGATCTTCTATCAACGCCAGTTCAAACAAAGCTTGCGCGTAATCTGGTTTAAGGCTGACCGAAGTCTTTAGCGTCTCTTCGGCTTTCGTTAAATAATTATCCCTTTTGGCCGCGGCTTCTTTATCATTTTGCGCGGCCTGAGCTAATAAATCAGCGGCTAAACCGTACGTACGGCCCAAATCCAAATAATAAAGCGGGTTTTGCGGTTCCAGTTTCGTGGCCTCATTATAGGAATCAAAAGCCCACTGCTCCGCACCGCTGACTAAACCCATAACCGAACGGTAAATGCCGGCCCTTTGCGTCCAATTGTCAACGTTCAATGGCGCCAATTCTGTTGAACGCTTACCGATGTTGATGGCGGTAGCAATTAAATTTTGCACGTTAGCATCGCGCTGGGGACTCTGCGGCTGGGCTATTTCTTCCGTAACCCGCTGCAACGCGGCCTGAGAAAGCGTGCGCAAATAAAGGTCATTATAAGGGTTTAATAAAACCGCGTCCTTAATTTTTATCGTGCCGTTCTCCAGATCGCCTTTAGCATTCACCATATTTACTCCTTTTTGATACAAAATATCAGCATAATAATAACTTCCCCCCAGATACAAAGCGCTAATGGTCACCACCAAAACGATCACGAACGCGAAAGACAGCACCGACGCGAAAGGAGAAGTGCGGTCAAACGATACCGACATCGCCGGAATATCGTCAATAGCCACCTCGCTCTTTTCCCCACCCTTAACGGCCAAGGTTTTCAAGCTCAAGAACGACAGCCCCAGCATCAGCCAAAACATAAATTCCAACAACAAGTTCGCGCCGTAAAGAAATTGAGAGAAAGCTAAGAAAAACCACGTTAAAAACAGAGCCAAGGCCAAGGGCCAATTTTGGCCGCGGCGCCGGATTAAAACAAACAAGCCATAGGCCGCAAACCCCACCGTCAATATCAACCAAATCAGCCAACCGGCCAAACCAAGCATCACGGGCTGGCTGGCGACTTTAGAAATACCCTGATTAAATCGCACGTTCCAAAAATCAGTCTGGTTTAAAATTTTATCGCGATATAATCCGTAAGCGTAAGAATAACTGCCCGGCCCCGTGCCAAAAATAGGTTTTTCTTTCAGCGCCTGCTTATCAATATTTATTGACGCGCTCCAAGATGGCGAAACCTCCGAAGGTAAAGTGAACCAGGTAAAAATATTCAGGCGAACCGGCAAAAGCATCAAGACCGCGAAAGCCAAAACAAGCATTGGCAGAATCAAACGATATTGACTAATTTGCGTTCGGTTGATTATCCCTAACGAAACAATAATCACGCCAACCAATAATAACGCCCACCAAACATTAACAAAATTTATTGACAAAATCATTATCAGAAAAAAAGCCGCGGCGATACCATAGAAAAATTGCCGCCACCGAACAACATCATTTTCCACAAAAAGCACCATTGTTAAAACCAGCAGCGACGCCAAGAAAATTTCCAAAGAATTAACGGAACCAATCGTATTAAAGCTCACGTTTTTGGCAAAATCCCAAGGCAGCAAAAATTTACCGGCTAATTGCAAGGCGCCGAATAAACCGACTAATAAACCAGAACAAACCAGAACAAAAATCGCGTTAAAGATTTCCTGGCGGCTTTTAATGTTATTAACCGCGACAAAAAAAACGATTAACAGAGCGCAAAGTGAAAAGAACGACTCACTAATTACTCCGCCCGAACCCACCAAGCTCTGATAAAGATTTTTGGATAAAATACTGCTAACCAAATAAGAAAGGCTAAAAAGCGCTAAACCAATGTTTAACCAGCTTTTCTTCATTTCCATTGAACCCTCGGCGATCATTTTGCCAATCCAGGCAATCAACAATATCAAGGCAAAAACCACCAGGAGAAGCTGCTTGTTCAACTCCAAAATATTGGTGTTAAATGGCAGAAAAAATAACGGCGTCAGAAAGGCCAACAAATACAGGCCGTATTTAATGACCCAATTACAAAACCCGACCACCTTCAAATCGCTTTCTTTGCTCATGCTTATTTTTTTCACCAACAACCGCCGCTCGCCTAAAAATTTAGACAAAAACGAAAAGTCGTTGTGAAGTTAAATACAAAAACACCGACTATTTTTTATAGTGGTCCGGATTTCTTATATTGATTATACCAAAAGCCAGCCACCCCCTCAAGCATTTTGTCCACAGCCCTAATCTTGCTCAGCGAGACCGTACAAAAACAAAAGATGGACTAAAAATCCCGCTCCGCATTTCGCGAAACGGGATTATCAATGTTTTATAGCCTTATTCTATCTCCACTAAAGTATAGGGCTGGCGATGGCCACGCTTAACCTTGTGGCGCTTTTTGGATTTATACTTAAAAACCGTTATTTTATCGGCCCGGTCTTGCTTCAAAATTTTTGCGCTAACTGGCGCGCCGGCCACGCGCGGCTGACCAATTTGCGTTTTATCTTTTTCCACGGTTAACAAGATTTGGTCAAAAAAGACCTTGCCGCCTTCTTCCCCTTCTATTTTTTCAATCTTTAATTTTTGCCCGGGAGTAATCAGATACTGTTTACCACCCGTTTTTATTACAGCTAAGTTCATAATTTTATATTGTTTGTTTACCCCGTGATCCCGCGTAGCGGGATTTTACGGGGCCACCGGTTTTGATTATTGCGATATCCATAATTTTATAATTTAAAAACCCTTTCGGGTTAATTTATTGCTTCTATAGTATCAAAAACCCGCTTAAAAAGCAAGCCCCGTTAGAAGTTTTAAATAAAATTCATTGTCGCCACAGAATAAAGCCGAAGGCGAATCGCTTTCTTACATGATTCATAAACAAGCGCGGCTGAACTTTTATACGGGGCAAGCCCTGTTAGAAGTTCGCTGTAAAATACGGCTCATTGCGGTAAGAGCCGTAGGCCTGCCCGCCATTGCTTACGGCGTTAGGCGTTGGCCGGCGGGCGTAATCGCCCGCTTACTTGATACTCTATAAAGTACGGCTGAACTTCTATACGGGGGTCAACAATTTACTTATCACTTATCACTTATTTATTCCTCTTCCTCCCCCGCGGCCGGCCCGACAATTTGTATGGGTTCAATCTCGCCGGTCTTGCCGGTGATTTTAACCACGTCCTTGTCAATCTTACCGAATTCTTTATAGGCGCGATTATACATATTCACGGTCGTGCCTAAATTGTTGCCCAGTTTCTTTAAATATTCTTCATAGCTTAATAAGTGCTTTTGCAGCATTTCCACGTATTTACGGATTTCCTTAGCCGACTCTTCAATTTGCAGGGCGCGCAAGCCCTGCATCACAGTTTGTAAATAGGCGAAAAAGGAAGTCGGCGAAACAATGATTACGTGTTTTTCTTTAAAGGCATATTCTATCAAATCGCGCGTGTTCACTTTTATCGCGCCCACCTGATTTATCAGCAAGTCGTAATAAATCCCCTCGGCCGGGATGAACATAAAAGCAAAATCCATTGTGTCTTCATTGGGCCGGATATATTTGGCGGTTTCGTCTATCCGATTTTTTAAATCCGCTTTAAACTGCCTTTCCAAGTGTTCTTTTTCCACCGGATCTTTTTCGTTCAAAATGCGGTTATAATTTTCCAGCGAGAATTTAGAGTCTATGGGGATAATTTTATCTTTGACAAAAACCGCCGCGTCAACAATATCGCCGTTCTTGAATTCATATTGCATCTGATAATTTTTCGGCGGCAAAACGTTTTTTAAAACATTCTCCAAAAAATATTCGCCCAGCACGCCGCGGTGCTTGGGATTTTTTAAAACGTCTTCCAGCCCCTGCAGTTGCTCGGCCACGCCCATCACTTGCTTATTGGTTTCGTCCAGCTTGGTTAAGCGCTCGGTGACGTCGCGCACAATCTTGGCGCTCTGGGCAAATTGTTGTTGGAACATTTTGGTTGAATCGCCCATTTTGCTATCCACTTGCGTACCGAAATTCTGTAATGTCTGGCGTAATT
>JAHKAK010000048.1 GCA_018826025.1 Patescibacteria group bacterium | reverse complement strand
TGAAAATTTGGCTTTGTTCACGTATTCTCGCATATACGCGATAGTTTGGTCATAAGTTGGCCGGTCGACAGGATAGGGCGTAGCGTCTTTGCCGCCGTGGGCAAAGGAGTAGCGGGCGGGGTCTTCGTAAGAAGGTTTGGCGCCATAAATAATTTCGGAGACCAACGCCAGGGCACGGATGGTTTTTGGACCAACGCCTTCGGTGGCGAGCAGCTTTTCGTAATTCTCCGGCTTCCTATCGCATAAAATCCAAAATATCTTTTCCAGATATTTGCTCTGAAAAAAGTTCTCTTTGAGTATTGGATGCGAGGTGAATTCCACGGTTTCCAAATTCAGTAATTTTAATCTTTGCTGGCCATTCGCCAAATCCGCCATTTGCGACAAATTAGAAGAATGCCGGGCTAAAATTTTTACGTCTTTCATTAAAGCGCCAAAATTCTGGCCAACCAGCTCTGTGCTGATTTGCCGATTTTGAGAACTTTGATTGGCAGACATATTCAGGACGTTGGGCAAAGTGATTTGCGAAGCAATGCCAGAATGCGGCTCGTTGATTAAATTTTTAACGTCTTCTGAGTGCCAATGATAACGCCTTGCGCTTTGCTCACTAGCATTCATCCCCTGCTGAACGACTGTCCAGGCGCCGTTTTTAGTGAAAAAGAAGGCGTGGTGATAGATTTGAAAATTATCCTGAATTAACGCGCTGTCCACTTTGGCGGCCATGCGGGAATTATAAACTAAAGACGAGATAGGCTGGGACGCTAAATTAAGACGATTTCCCCAGTTCGTAATTTCATCGGGTGTTTTGCGCGAAGTTTTACCTTTGCCGCCGCAAATAAAAATACCCAGGTCCAATTCCTGGCCCCGGATAGCTTCTTTTAAGGCCGCAGTTAGGATTGTGGTCAAGCCCGACGCGTTCCAATCAAAGGCCAAAACAGTGCCCAATGACTGAAACCAGGCCGGGTCGGCCAAACGCCGAATGAATTCATCCGGCCCTTCTTCGGCCACAATACAACGAATCATTTCCCGACCAAGCTTAACCATCCGCTCAAACAGCCAAGGCGGGCAAGTGCCGTAATCCAGTCCAAAAGTGGCAATACCGCGTTGAATCATAATTTTAACGTCATCGCAAGACGTTATATTAGTCTCCCATTCTTATCTGCCCGGCTTTGGTTTGCATCGCGATATTTTGGACAACACCCAGCATCATTAAATTTATCAGCAGATTGCTACCGCCATAGCTTAAAAATGGCAACGCGATGCCAGTGATAGGCAGCAACCCCAGGCACATGCCAACATTAATGGAGATTTGCGCAAAAATCATCACGGCGTAGCCAGCTACGAATAGCCGAAAAAAATTATTACCGGCGGCCAAAATAATTTTCATCAACCGCCAAAAAAACAGCGAATATAAAACGAAAAAGAAAACCACGCCAAAAAATCCCCATTCTTCGGAAAAAACTGAAAAAATAAAGTCTGTGTGCTTTTCCGGCAAAAAATTAAGCTGGCCCTGCGAGCCTTGACCCAACCCCTTGCCCCACCAACCGCCAGACCCGATGGCAATTTTTGACTGAATTAAATTATAACTGTAGCCCAACGGATCTTTGGCCGGGTTTAAAAAAGTTAAAACACGCTCTTTTTGATAAGTTTTAAAAACAAAACTCCAGGATAAAACGGAAATTATCACGCCCGCCAAGAGCACCCAAGCCAGATGCCGCCGCTTCATACCGCTAAGCAAAACTAGACCCAGCCATACCGCCGCTAAAACTATCGCTGATCCCAAGTCTGGCTGCAATAAAACTAGGGCAATCGGCAGACTGGCATAGAGACCAGAAACAATTATATGACGGACGCGATATACTTCTACGTGCCGCTGCGAAAAATATTTAGCCAAAATTAAAATCACCATAAACTTGGCTAATTCCACCGGCGCGAAACTAAACTCGCCAAATTTAAACCAACTGGCTGTACCTCTTATTTTATGGCCCAATAAAATAACCGCTACTAACAAAACCAGTGATAAAAAATACGCTAAGACCAAAAATAAAGAATGGTTGCGGTAAAATTGCGCGTCAATTAAAGATAAAAACAGCATAGCTGCTAACCCCCCCACTAAAAAAATCCCCTGCCGAACAAAAAAATCGCTAGAGCGACCTGAAGCCAATATACCCTTATCAATGCTCCAAATTTCCAGTAAACTAATGGCGCATAGCGCCAGCACCGAGCCGATTAAGAGCCAGTCGAGTTTTTTAAGATGAGTCCACATTAAAAAATTAAAAATGTAAAATGAAAAGTTAAAAATTATTGTATCCCGCCAAGGCGGGATTTATTAAATCGTCCCGCAGTTGCGGGACACCTTAATTTTTCATTTTTAACTTTTAATTTTTAATTTGAGTTTAGTATTCCTGAAACTTCTCCGGCGCGCCAAAACGCTTCATAAAGTTGCTGTCGGAGAATAAGTTGGTATCGGCCAGAACATCAACTGATTTAACTTCGCCTACCAGCGGTGAGAACCAAAGCACGGAAAAATATCTTTCTTCGCTTGCCGGAATAGTATGAGCTTGGGTTTTATTAACGCCAATCATCTCTTTATTAGTATCAAAAAGCGCCACCGAAACGACTATTTTATCAAAATCAAAATCACTGTTATTTTTAATAATACCCGAAACTTGCGCGCTGGCCGGCTGGCCGGCTTGGTTTTCCAAATACTTAAATTGCTTGTCATGGACATAGATATCCGGTGTTTCAAAATTATCATTCAGGCGCTGCCAGTCAGTTTTAACGGAATCAAGGATAACCAGCTCCGTTTTAACCGGCGCTGCCCCCACCGCCACGTTGGCTTCAATAATGTATTTGCTTTGGTTGGGCAAAATAAAACTATCTCCTTCTTTTCGGACAATTAATTGGTCCGCGGCGTCAAATAATTCAAAGGCGTAGCGAAACTGCGCCAAGCCAAAATTGGGATTAAGATTTTCCACTTTAGCGGCCAGGTCATAAAATCCATCTTTCAATAAAATCGCCTTAACCCATTGAGTTTCTAACTTTTTCACAGTCAAAAACTCACAGCTCATCTCGCACGGCCCGCCGCAATCCACGCCTTCCTCTTTTTGGTTTTGCTTGTTATCAAAACAAGTCGCGCCCTGATAAAACCATTTAAAATACGCGCCGGTTAAAAGCAAAACCAAAACCAGCGCTAAAATGGAAACAATGATTAACTGTTTTTTCCGGCGATAATCCATATATTTGTATTATACACTATCTATAATAAAAAATAAATCCCGTCAGTCGCGACTGACGGGATAAAAAAGGGTCGGTTGATTCCGACCCGAGCCATGATTGGCTTATTTGGCTACCTACTTTCTTTTGCTTCCTTTTTTCTTTGGCCGCTTTCTTGCCACCTTAAGCTCCGCCAGCAGCTCTTTTCTTCGTCTTCTGGCATAAGAGAGCGTGTCGTCCAGCAATTCCATCAACGTCATCTCACGCGGCAAGCCAAGCTCCCCAACCAGCCGTTTTTGCGTTGCGTGCGCATACGTTAAAGAATTATCTATCAACTCCGGCAATGTCATTTCCGACGGTGCCGGTACATCGCGACAATTTACTCCAGGAAACATCTTTTCCCTCCACGCCCACACTCTTGCAACTTCAACCGCTATCGTCATCTTCGCGCCCTCCTTTCAAACCTTTAGCTTTTTTCAAGGCCCTAAGGTCAAAAAATGCCTGGATACCTATTCCCGAAAGTATCATGACGATCCCAATTGCAAATACTCCCCATGCTATTCTTTGACCGTGCATAAAATACAACGCACATAAGCATAAGAGTCCAACGATCATCAATCCGTTTGCTATATTCCTTTTGCCCCTTTCTGTCATCACTGCCTCCTTTCGAAACGTTCAAATCTCGTTAAAGTTCTTGTTTATATAAAGAGCGGCTATCTCCGTCTGTCTTTATTGATATTATACATGCCGCCAAAAATAAAGCAATATTTTCTCCAAACGAAAAAAGAAGCACAAGGTCTTGGCGACAGCCTACTCTCGCTAGGGCTTAAGCCCCAACTACCATTAGCGCTAGGCCGTTTAACTTCTCTGTTCGGAATGGGAAGAGGTTTTACCAGCCCGCTTTCATCACCAAGACACTGCACTTCTTTTGTTAATTTTAAATCCACCCTACCCCTCCTTTAAAAAGGAGGGAACTGATTTTGACAACTGAATATCGTAGGTATCGCACGTTTAGTAGTTCTGCTCTTATGTCTTTTCAGGCACAAGGCAGAGCAAGAATGATTTATTAGTACTCCTCGGCTCAACGCATTGCTGCGCTTACACCTAGAGCCTATCAACCTCGTAATCTACAAGGAATCTATGATATCTAATCTTGGGGTCGGCTTCGCGCTTAGATGCTTTCAGCGCTTATCCGGTCCAGACATAGCTACCCAGCGATGCACTTGGCAGTGCAGCTGGCACACCAGCGGTCTGTTCCTCTCGGTCCTCTCGTACTAGAGAGAACTCCCCTCAAATATCCACGCCTGCAGCAGATAGAGACCAACCTGTCTCACGCATATTCTTTACGATTTATATCGTAATTTGTCACTTATTACTAAGTGTATGGACTATACCACCCTCTTACAAATTATAAGAGGATCGACGTGTTAGCCGTCCCGATATAATAATCGTGGACGACTCTCGTCCCGCAATTTACGGGACTCAGTCTCTACGGGGTCATACAAATATTGTCATAAAGATTCTTCACTTCGTTCAGAATGACAAAATAATGCAGACTTCCCACGGTATTACCCTCGCGCTCAGGTTGAATGCGCGTTCGGGCTTCACCGTTATGAGTCGATTTTTGCATCCTGATATCACTACCAGGAGCCGCCACACATATTCTAACAGCAAATATGTGTTGGTTGACGGTTTGAACCCAGCTCACGTACCTCTTTAATTGGCGAACAGCCAAACCCTTGGGAGCTTCTTCACCCCCAGGATGAGATGAGCCGACATCGTATATTTCTCCATTATTACTAATGGTATGGACTATATCTTCACCCCCGCTTTTTTAAAAAAAGTGGGGGGTTGGCGTATTAGCTTGCCGCATTTGGCAAACTCTACCCCGCAACTGCGGAGTAAGTCTCTACAGGGTCATACAAAAAATTCAAAGTTTAAAATGAAAAAATCAAAATTACAATTCAAAATCCAAAATTTTACATTTTATATTGTCATTTTGCATTTTGATTTTTGACTTTTGAATTTACTTGTAGACTTCCCACGGCATTGTCCATAACTTGATTGTAATTGAACATAGTTATGGAGTCCACCGTTATAAGCCACTACTTTCCCGTTTTTTGTTCTTTACTGGTGTGTTACGGGATACATTATTACTAATGTAGCACCCCGATTTTCCCGTATCAAAGTACGGGACATGGTTAAGGTGCCGAACAGTATCGTCGATATGGACTCTTGGATACTACCAGCCTGTTATCCCCGGAGTAGCTTTTAGCCGATGATCTTTCACCTTTCTATGAAGAGCCAATGCTTCGCTTTGGCACGCCAATTCACGCAAAATCCATATCCGCAAATTTTTACGCTAACTGATTTGCGTTTTCTTTGCGACTATTGATTTGCGTTTTTTCGCGTGTCAGTGCGAAGCACTGACATAATGATCGGTTCACTAAGTTCTACTTTCGTAACTGCGCGACATGTCCGTCTTGCAGTAAAGCTGACTTATGGCTTTACCCTATCGCTCCGATTTCCATCCGGAGCTAGTCAACCTTAATAAACGCCTCCGTTACTCTTTAGGAGGCTAGCGCCCCACTAAAACTGCCTACCTGGCACTTTCTTACGTTCCTCGCTGACGCGAGCCACTTCATTTTAACATTTTAGCATTTAAACATTTGAACATTATACCTTCGCATTTTGTTAAAATGTTAATATGTTTTTATGTTAGTATGAGTGTCGCGCAATAGCGAGAAACGTAGTTAGAACAAAGCATCTTAAAGGTGGGTGTTTCATTGGCGGATCCACCCCGTCCGAAAACGGGGCTTCAAATCCTCCCCACTACGCTACGCATCAAGACGCCAAGCCCAATACCAAGCTGCAGTAAAGCTTCCGGGGTCTTTTCGTCTTGCTGCAGGTATCCGGCATCTTTACCGGAATTGCATCTTCACCGGGCCCCTCGTTGAGACAGTCGCCAAGTCGTTACTCCTTTCATGCGCGTCGGAACTTCATATTAATCCATTATTTCTAATGGTACAGACTATATCTTCTACCCCAATAAATTAATGGGGTGTCGGCATATTAGCAAAGCTTTAAAAACTTTACTCCGACCCGTTAGGGTCAAGTCGTTACGGGGTCAACCGAGCACATAAAATTTATGTGCTTCGGCGACTTCCCACGGTATTATCCTGCTCTCTGCGACCCAGCCTTGATCTGGGTCTCCAGCGAGGACTTCACCGTTATAAGCCGAATTCACTGCCGCCATTGCTGGTCGACATGGGCAATTCAATTACCCGACAAGGTATTTTGCTCAATATATTTCTATTTGTTTGTTAACCCCGCAGCTACGGGGTTCCGAAACTTTTTCGGATCTGTATGTCGCCATACAGTTCGGACTATATCTTCCGAGCACATAACGCTTTATGTGCTGCGGTTCGACGTATAGTCTCTGAGGATTCTTGAGAACTTTATTAATAAAGTTCTCAAGTCTTTCCTGCTGATTGTCTGGCGTCCCTACCTTACGGGACGCGCTGACAAATTTTCACTTGATTTCTCAAGTATTGTCAGATTCTCCAGAGTTTCCAGCATATAGTCGAATTTTATTAAAGCAGCGTTTTCTACTTTAACACGGTTCATCTTATTTTATATCTAACCAATTAAGCTAGAACCTATGGTCGCCCATAGGATTGGACCATATCATCCGAGAATTATCATTCTCGTTTCAGCGTATGGCCTCTGAGGATTTTTTTAGAGATTGAATATCACTTAAATTAAATTTTCTTTTACGGCCTCTGCCTTCATTTAACTTTTCTCTGATCTGAGCGATTTGCTCCAATCCTTCTTTTGTTAAATGCTTATCTTCAACAAGTAAATTAACAATTCTTTGAAATAGAGAAAAATTCGTTTTGGCTTTTGAAGAAAGGAAATTAAACCTTTCAAAGAAAGGGATAACTCTTTCTTGCAGGGATTTTGGATTCTCTACTACGAAAATCCAGCAACCGTCTTTTCTTCTTTTCAACCGCCCACAACCTAAATACTTTTTAAGAAGAAAAAGAGTTGTATTGTCTCTCTGCGAGACATTGAAACTTGGTGTAACTTGCCAACCGGACTTATAATCGTCTTTTTGAGCAAAAGAAACATTAAAGCTTCCTTCGCCGTCAACGAATCCGGCCAGATACCAGCCCTTATCGACTGGCACCTCTTTTAACCATCTTTGGTTGTCCATATTTTTAGAATCTCTAAAAATCTTTCCTGCGGATTGTCTGACATTCCTTTAAAAGAATTAACGGTAATTTTTTACTGCCTGTCGTGATATTACAGTGAGTATTACCGATTTAATCAGAGTTTCCCGCATATAGCTGAATTTTATAACTACAATCCGTGATTTTATAGTTACCGCGGACGTTCACTGGTGCTTAGCTCGATCAGCAACACCGCGCTTGCGCGCAATGCCACCGTCAAGTTTAACATTCCAGCACTGGTCAGGAGTCACCCCCTATACATCCTCTTGCGAGTTAGCAGGGAGCTGTGTTTTTGTTAAACAGTCGCTCGGCGTCTTTAGCTGCGCCCCCTCACTTGGTTCACTAAATAAAACAGCAGAAAATATAATTCCACTAATTTTAATAATGCGCCAAGTGAGGGGGAGATCTTATCGCGAACTTACGATCGTTGTATTGCCGAGTTCCTTAACGAGGATTCACCCGTTCACCTGAGGCTACTCGCCTCGCCCACCTGTGTCGGTTTTCGGTACGGTCGCTGTTATTTTAGCTCTAGGAAATTTTCTCGGCAGCGTGCTCAATAGAGTCGTCTGGCGAACCAAACTTCTGGCGGGTCTCGGATTGATGTGGCACGGATTTGCCTATGCCACGTCCTCAACCTACCAATGTAAATCCAATAATACACTCTATCTACAACTCTGCGTCCTTCCATCGAAAAATAACAGTGGTGCCGGAATATTAACCGGCTGTCCATCAGTGTCGCCTCTCGGCTTAACCTTAGGACCGACTAACCCTTGGATGATTAACATTGCCAAGGAAACCTTAGGCTTGCGGTGTGCCGGTCTTTAACCGGCATTGTGGTTACTAATTCCAACATTCTCTCTTCCTAACGCTCCACGGAGCCTCACGACTCCGCTTCACAGCAGTTAGAAATGCTCCCCTACCAATCGCTCACGTCTCGCTTCGCGCGACGCTTCGCTCAAAATTAAAAATGTAAAATGAAAAGTTAAAAAATTATTGTATCCCGCCAAGGCGGGATTTATTAAATCGTCCCGCAGCTGCGGGACACCTTAATTTTTCATTTTTAACTTTTAATTTTTAATTTGAGTTTGAGTCTCATGAAATGAGACGCGAACGATTCCATATCTTCGGTATTAAGTTTTAGCCCCGTTAAATCTTGGGCGCGCCATCTCTAGACTAGTGAGCTGTTACGCACTCTTTAAAGGATGGCTGCTTCTGAGCCAACCTCCTAGCTGTATGAGAAATCGCACCTCCTTTTCCACTTAACTTAATTTAGGGACCTTAGATGATGATCTAGGCTGTTTCCTTTTTGACCATGGAGCTTAGCCCCCACAGTCTGACTCGTAAGATTTAGAGGTCATCTTTGAATTCTCTTTTCTACTGCAACTGGCAATTTTGGCTGCAAATTTTTCAAGGCTCGTCATCGTATAAATTTCTTTATACGACTTCCTCGCCTTTCAAAATTTTCGCTCAAAATTGCTGCATTTCGTGACGAAAAAGAACTCAAAGATGACCTCCCATAACGGCATTCGGAGTTTGATTAGACGCGGTAGGCAAAGCCATCCGCATCCATTCAGTGCTCTACCTCCGTTAATTACTCTTACGGCTAGCCCTAAAGCTATTTCGGGGAGAACCAGCTATTACCAGGCTCGATTAGCTTTTCACTTCTTACCTCAGTTCATCGCCAAGTTTTGCACAGCTCGTGCGTTCGGACCTCCCTCTGGTATTACCCAAAGTTCATCCTGACCAAGGTAAGCTCGCTCTGGCTTCGGGTCTTATTTATACTACTAAACCACAGATAAACGCGGACCGGAAAAATCCGGTCAACGTTTATCAGTGGTAAATCGCGCTATTAACACTCGGTTTCCCTGTATCTCCGTCCCGAAGGACTTAGATGAGCAATATAAATAAACTCGTTGGATCGTTCTGCAAAAAGCACGCGGTCACCACACGTGTCTCGCTACCGCTCGCCACGCTATCATAAAAACATTTTAACATTTAAACATTCGAACAATTTTATATGTTTAAATGCTTCTATGTTTTCATGTTTAAATGAAGTGTCGAACGAAAGTGAGACACGGTAGCTCCCACTCTTTGTAAGCATATGGTTTCAGGTCTATTTCACCGCCCTCAACGGGCTACTTTTCACCTTTCCCTCACGGTACTTGTTCACTATCGGTGATGTTGAGTATTTAGCCTTGGCAGTCTAGTCCTGCCGGATTCCGACGGGGCTTTCGTTTCCCGTCGTACTTAAGAATAACGATAAAGAGTATAGAATTATTTTCGCTTACGGGGCTATTACCCTCTTTGGCTCCCGATTTCCATCGGGATTCTGCTAACAATTCCATAATTTACTCTCTTCAATAAATTGAACATCGCTATCTTGCAACACCGTTTTTTAAACGCAAAGCGTTTAAAAAACGGTTTAGGCTCCTCCCTTTTCGCTCGCCGCTACTAAGGGAATTTTAACCACGGATAAACGCGGATTCTAATAACGAGATAAACGCGGATAAAATATCTGCGTTAATCCGCTTTAAATCAGCGTTAATCAGTGGTTTATTTTTTTCTGTTCCTCCGCTTACTGAAATGTTTTACTTCAGCGGGTGTGCTCCTCACGCCTTGCTCAAAGCCCTAAATTCGAAACCCTAAACTCTAAACAAATTCAAATGTTTAGAAATTAGAAATTAGGATTTAGAAATTTAAGCAAAACGCGAGGTACGAGCGGTTTGCGCTCGTGAGTTTCCTCATTCGGTCATCCCCGGATCAAAGCTTGCTAGACGGCTCCCCGAGGCTTATCGCAGTCACGCCACGACCTTCATCGCCCCAACATCCCAAGGCATCCACCATACGCCCTTATGTCTTGCTCCGCCTTCTGCCAAAAAAATGACTAAAGACAGACACAATAAACTAACTATTATTGTAACCACTAAACGTATTCGCTTTGCCATCGATGCAAACGATGGACAAAGCTTCTTACAATTTTTTCTTTCAATTATCGCCGCTCCATATTTCTATAAAGCGACAAATAACGGATACCTACGATATTCAGTTGTCAAAATGCTAACCGTTTTCAACCAGACAAAAGAATAAAAAAATTTTATTCTTTTGTCTGGTTCCTATATGTCTTATTGGCCCTATAGGTCTTATTCTCCCGACAAACAAAAAACCGCTCTTTCAGAAGCGGTGCCGCAACCACAAAAATCAGAGGCTTGTTATCCGCTTCCTTTTGTTAAATATAGTTGCGTTTTATACATCTATAAAATCTTTATTTCTTACGCTATTCAGTTTATCAGAAAATAGAAAGCTGTCAAGGGGGTATACTTGATGAATACAATGGTGGCCTCCACGCACCTGTCTTTCTTCTTCAAAAATTAATCAAAATTTTCTTTATACCACAAATAAAATTCCTTCGGTGAAAAATATTTTATTTTGCCGGGTTGACCCGGTTGTTTACCGGCAAAACGCAAGATGATTTCCGTCACTTTCGGCGAGCCAGTAAAACGCATAAAAGTGTCCCGGCCCAAAAAACTCGGCTCGATAATCGCTCCGGGGATTGGGTCAAAGCTAATCGCACACATAAATTTTTGACCGTCTTTTGTTTCAGAAGCATTATGCCCCAGATAGATAGCGTCGTGCAAGTTCAGCGAGACATTATCTCGGCTGCCCATTTTACTGCCTTTTGGGTTAGAATCAATTTTCAATTGCCCAAAAACTCCCTTCAAAGCATCGTCAGCTGTAAGACCGCGATAAAAAAGGCCTGGCTCTTCCCAATCCGGCAGACTATTAATTTTTTCTCTATTTTCGTTTTCAAAAGACGAATTCGGCTCTAATGCTTCAATCGGTAACTGCGGATGTTCTAAAGATTCTGGCATAAAATTATATTCTTTTTATTTTGGCTAACGAGGATGATGCGTCCCGTAAGACGGGACATATCATCCGAGCGAAGACAAAATACAGGGTTTTTAATACCCCGCCGCTCGGCGGCGGTTGGGATATTCCTTTTTTGAGTCCAGGGCTCTGCTCTGGCAGAGCTAAGCTCAGCTTTGGGTTTAATACCCTTTATTCTTTACTCCTGTTCTAGTTTTTTGTATTGAGCATACGAATACCAAACTAAAATCGCCAGCAATAAAAATATGCCGACCATTAAAATTCCAAAAGTCCAGGCGCCCGGCAAAAAACTGGCCAGCGCGACAATTGTCGCCAGCGCTAAAAACAACTGACCGCCTAATTTGTGAGTTTTATCCCAAACCACTTCCGAGTATAGAGTCCAGGGCAAACGAATACCAATCATATAGTTTTTTTTCATTTTAGGCAAAGCCAAACCGATAAACGCAAACAGCAAGGCAACGCCCAGCGTGACATAACGGCCAACATTAACCTCGTAGCCCAGACCCGCCCGAAGCGTCATTAAATAAATCGCGCCCATAAAAACAATAAACGCCACTTTAAACCAAAAATACCAATCAGCGAAAGATTCTATGTTGGAACGATGCGGGTCCATCAGCGGCAAAAAACTCATTAAAATATAACAAAACGCGATTAAACCCGGGAAGAAAAACACCGCGAAAGAGCGGCTCGCCCAGCCGTCAACTTCACCATTAATGTTCCAGTGGTTAGGCATAAGCTCAGGCAACTGCGGATACAAATACACGCCGACGGCCGCGATAATCAAAATCAAAACAATCGGCAAAACTTCTTTTTTATCGTAAAGTTTCATGAATTTAATTTACTATATTAATGTCATCCTGACCCCGCCGTGGCGGGGGAAGGATCTTTAATAGATTCTTCGGCAGAGCTAAGCTCAGCTTTGGCTATACCCCCAGAATGACAAATTATACTAAAATTTTTAAACTATTGACCCCGTATAGAAGTTCGGCGTTATTTTGTTATCAAAGAGCCCAAGCGGACGATTCCGCCTAACGGCTCTTTAAGCGATAAATATAAAGTTTACACAAAACCTCTAACGGGGTTGACTTTTTTATATAAATGAAATAGTATCAAATATCAAACAAAGTTCTTAATAAAGGAGGTGATGGTATGGGAATGCACGATACGACGGCAAAAGAGGTTGCAACTAAACGACTTCGCGAAGCACAAAGAAAAATCAAATTGCTCCGGTCATATCTAGGCCAAATAGATCAGGCAATAAAACATCATGAAGAGCTCCGCAAGGGAGAAGCTTTCCATATCAGCTGGTGCGAAAAAATGATGGGAGACGCACTTGGTATCTACAACGAAATCGCCCGCTGCAACGGCGCGGTGCTGGTCCGAGCGACTGAACCAGCCAAAGACAAAGCTGCTTTCAAAGGTACAAACCTGGTTACCTGCGAGGCCGACGGAAGCCGCTGCAACCTTTGCGGCGGAATGATACCGGACGGAGATTTTATATGCGTCAGCGGACATGAGATAGGTGAACAGTATCCTGTATCCATCTAAACCCATTCGCCTTATTTTTATCGGTGCTCCCCTGTAGCTCCCCGTAAAGGCGCTACGCGCCACGGGGCAGGCAGTTGGTAGAGTAGCCGGCAAAGCTGAGCTTAGCTCTACTATTAATCGCCGGGTTTATGGTTCGAGTCCATGCGGGGGAGTCAGTTCTTTTATCCAGCCCCTTCTTCATTGAAGGGGTTTTTCTTTTTTAAATATCAATTTGACTAAATAAATTATGAACGAAATAATCGCCAGCGACAGAGCGATAAATACCAAATAAAAAAACGAGGCCGAAAGCCAGGAAGACTCGCCCCAAACAGCCGAAGCCAAATTATGACCGATAACGCTTAAAATCGCCACGGCCAATAAACTTATAAAAGCGTATAAATAGCGCTTAACCATGCCTCTATTATACTCTAAATGCTTTTTATCAACAAGATTAGTGCCGATTAAGCAAAACCCCGCTTAAGCGGGGTTTTGCTTTAAATTCGCAATCGCAAAAAAGAGATTAAGCCTTCTTCGCGCCCAAGATTCTGAACATCTTGGTTCCGCAAGTCGGGCAAAGGCCCGTCATCGCGCGGCGTTGAACGCCACCTTTGCCCTTCATGGCAACTTCCTTGGCGTCTTTCATCTCTCTTTTGGCTTTGCACTTGACACAATAAGCTTCAGTCATATTTATTAGCTTATTTATTAATACTTACTTATTAGCTTCAATTTAGCACAAATCCCGAATAAAGGCAATAGGGCAAGCCAATTTATCCCCAATCCCCTATAAATCACTATAAAACCCCCATCTATGCATACGAGTTCATAAATTTTTATTCTGGCTAGTTAATTGCCCACACGCGCCTTTTATATCTTGGCCAAACCGATAACGCTCCAGCGCTTGAACGCCGGCCCTCATTAAAATATCTTTGAACTTTTTAATTTGCGTTGGCTTAGACGAAGCAAGGTCTCCCGTTGGGTTATACGCGATCAAGTTAACAAAAAATAAGGGGTTCTTCAATAATCTTGCCAATTCTTTGGCCTGTTCCGGTGAATCGTTAACGTCTTTTATCATTATATACTCAAACATCAGTTTGCGATTGGTTTTGGCGACATAATCTCTGGCTGCCGTTATCACGGCTGCTAACGGATATTTTTTAGCGATGGGCATTAATTTTTGCCGCAATTTATCATTAGGCGCATGGAGAGAAATGGCCAAATTAATTTGCGGCATATCCTCGCTCATCCGTTCAATGCCTTCAACAATGCCAGCTGTGGAAATTGAAATATGGCGACTGCCAATTCCCAATAAATTATCATCATTTAAAATTTTTATCGCTTCAAAAACATTGTCGTAATTTAAAAACGGCTCGCCCATGCCCATAAAGACGACATTATCTACCCTGCCCGTCTCCCTCCTTTGTAAAAGGAGGGCTGGGGAGGATTTTGAAATCCCCCTTAATTCCCTTTTTTCAAATAGGGAAACCTCGTCTCTTTTCAACCACCTACTCCAAAACAGCACTTGCTCGGTAATTTCTCCAGTTAACAAATTTCTCTTAAATCCCATCTTGCCAGTCGCACAAAAGACGCAACCCAGCGGACAGCCGACTTGCGAAGACACGCAAATAGTATTTCTTCCTTGGTGCCTCATTAATACCGTTTCCACATTTAAGCCGTCTTCCAATGTTATCAAAGCTTTGGCCGACTTATCATCTTTCTCTTTAAAAACTTCCGCTTTTATTTCCAGCGGGCATTCTAATTTTAATTTGGCACGCAACGCAATTGGCAAAGTCGAAGCCTGGCCCCAATCATCAATTAAATCTCGCCAAATAAGCCGGCCAATCTGTTTGGTTCTAAACTTCGGCTCGGTGGCTAAAATTTTGTCTATTTTATTAAAATTCATTTATTTTCTTCTATCTCAAAAATCTTATTTCTCTCCCTGAACCCTTTAATCATTCTTACTTTTCCAATTTCCACGCCAAAATATTGCGCCAGGATTCTGGTAATCGCCAAATTGGCGCGATTCTGGACCGGCCTCTCGCGCGTCTCCACGACAAAATGCGTATTATCAATTTTGGCTACCTTATCCTCATAGCCATCGGGCTTGACTTTAACAAAAATTTTCATAACCCAATAAGACCATCTTCTATTTAATCTATATTTTTCAAACTGCTTTTAATCCATCCCATAATCTTTTTCCTAGTACGATCATAGTACAAAATAGTGCCTAAAATCAGCAACGAACCGATTATCAGCTGGTACTGTATTGGAAAACGAACACCATAAGAAAAGATAAAACTAAAAGGCGTTATGCCAATTAACGTTCCCCAAAAATAGGCCCGGAAACTGACCTTCGTAAAAAGACCAAGAATATAGCTGAAAAGATCTACCGGAAAAATAATTCTTAAAATAATAACCGCCCAAAATAAATTTTTTTCCGGTACAAAGCAAGATAACTGTTCCAGCCTGTTAATGCTGATTATCTTGCCTATCAGCGGCTGGCCAAAACGCCGGGCCAGCCAAAATGAAATAATTGCTCCAATAAACCAACCCGCCAAAGTAATTATGGCAGTGAAGAAACTGCCCCAAACGCTCACTGCTAAGGGCAAAATAAATAAACTGCTAACTGGAGCAACAACTTCGCTTATGATCAAAAATAAAACATAAATCACGATACTTAAAAGGCTCTGAGAGCTCACCAACGTTCGCACAAAATCGCCGTAGATAAGAGAAAAAACTGAAACAACTAAAAAAGCTGCGATAAAAAAAGAAAAAAAGACAACTTCTTTTAATTCTATCTTCTTACTGTTCATTATTTTTTCTTGCTCGAGCTAATTTTTGTTTTATTGCCTCGCTTTTCAGCTCGTGTAAAGCATCCGCCGCGATCCAACGCGCGGCACGCGAATCAATTTTAATTATTTCGCGCGCCAGTTTAATCGCCTTTTTATTTAATTTAAAATTACGTTTACCAATTTGCCGCAGGGCCCAATTTACTGCTTTACGGACATAATTTCGCTCGTCCGTGGCATATTCTTTAATTAATGGAAAAAATTTTATGAAATCGCTATCACCGGCTTTTTTATCGTGCACCGCCAGCGCCGCCATTAAAGCGAAGCTGGTGCGTCGAATGTATTCTTTATTAGACTTGGCGTATTGCCAAACTTTTTTATGAGCTAAAGTGGTCCTGGAAAAAAGATGCATGCAGGTCGAATCGCAAACGCCCCAGGAATCAAAATCCCGCGTCCAGCTATCCATTTGTTTCGCGGTCACCCATTCAGGCCTGTCGATCTGACCGGCTAAAATTCTGGCGTCGTGCACTTGCGACAACCAAAGCTCTTGGGCCAAACCATGATTTTTACCTATTTCTCTGGCAAGCTTATCGATGTCAGGATGAGCAACACCAAAAGCTTTTTTGGTGATGATGCCAAAACGCGCCATCCCCGCCACATTTTTAGCGCTACCTAATTTTTTTAATTTTTTTATAATTTCCGAGGCAGTCATATTTTTTTACCTTGAAAACTGATTAATTGCTGCCCGCCAAATACACCGCCACGATCGCCGCGGTTTCGGCGCGCAAGGTTAGTTTGCCTAAACTGGTGATCTTAAAACCCGCCTCTTTGGCTAATATGATTTCCTTTTCGCCCCACCCGCCCTCCGGCCCAATAAAAACTCCGACCCGCGCCTTTTTTTGTTGCGCTAAACTATTGATGTCCGACATCAATAGTTTAGCGCCGACAGCGTCAAACAAAAAATTTACACTATCATCTTTTGCGCCAATCGCCGCCTCTTTAAAACTTATCGCTTCGCGCAGCTTCGGCACGACTCCCCGCCCTGATTGTTCCGCGGCTTCTTTGATAATTTTTCGCAAACGCTCGTATTTTAAGCCAGTCTTAACCGTGCGCTCGCAAATTATTGGCACAATTTCCGCTACTCCAACTTCGGTCGCTTTTTGCGCGACCAATTCAAAATTTTCGTGTTTCAGAATTGAACAATATAAAACTACCTGCCTAGTCGGCTCGTTTTGACTGGTTTTCACCTCAAGAATTTCCACTCCGACAAAATCCTTATTGTATTCAACAATTTTGGCTATTGCTTCTTTACCTCGCCCATCAACCAAAACGACTTCTTCGCCTATCTCTAGCCGCAGAACATTTTTTACCTGATGCCAAAAATCCCTGTCAACGATTCGCAGGGATTTTTGCTGAAAATCAAAATTGCCCAAAAAACGGTTCAAACGCATATCCACTTTTTACTTTTGGTGTTAGTAAATTTCGTAAGTAATATAAACGCTGATTTCAATTTCGTTCTGGCCGGTTTGAATTTCCGGCATGCCTCCGCCGCCGCCTTTGCCCATTATTGCCTCATCGGCGTACATCGGAGAAGGCTGGCCAACCGAATTTTCACTAAAGCTGGTAACTTTGCCAAGGTTAACACCCAGACTCGCGGCTAAATCTTTGGCTTTTTGCTTGGCTTGCGTTATCGCCTTCTGGCGCGCCTCACTTTGCAATGATTCCGGATTATCAAAAGTAAATGTCAAAGAGCCCACTTGATTGGCGCCCGCGCCGGCGGCCTTATCCAGAATTTCACCGACTTTGGCTAAATCGCGGATTTTAACATCCAGGGTTTGCGTCACTTCATAACCGATAATCGTGCTTCTACCAGCTGAATACTGATAGCGCGGCATAACATTATAGCTGGTCGTTTTCAAGTCCTCTTCTTCTATCCCTAAATCCTTCATCGCTTGGGTGATTTTGTTCATTTTTTCCGTGTTGTCTTTCTGCGCCGCCGCCACGGTCTTGGCATCGGAAACCACCGATAAACTCACCTGGCCAATATCAGGCTTGGCCACGACTTTACCCTCGCCAACAACAGAAATCGTATTTTTATACTGCAAGCCCTGACCCATATAGCGACCCTCCACTACCTTGTTGTAAGTCGCCGCGGCCAAAAAAATTACTAAAAGCGCTGCCACCGACACGGCCGCCATTGGTAAATACTTGGCCGGCGGAATGATTTTTAAATTAATGTCTTTTTCTTCTGGCATATATTTAACATTCAAACATAAAAACACTTTAACATGATAACATAAATTCAAATGCTTTCTGTTAAAATAATTTAATGCTTAAATGCTCTATTTTTTAGCCGCTTTGCTAGCGCCTCGCTCGTCACTGCCAAAATGGTGCGCGATTTCGTGGCGTACGGTATCTTTTACTATTTTTTTTATTTCTTCGGCCGTTTGCGCCACCAATTCAATAGAATTTTTAAAAATGGTAATTTTATCCGGCAAGGTCATGGTATATTCGCCCCGCCTCGTCAGCGGCACGCCCTCATACAAGCCAAGTAACGTTAAATCGCGGCGCAGCTTCAGTTTTTTTAACTGCTCCTCGCTTGGCTCATCCTCAACCACCACCGCCACGTTTTTCAATTGCGCCAAAAATTCAGGTGGAATTTCATCCATTGCCTCCGCCACTAATTTTTCAAAAGCATCTCGTTCCATATAATTTTCCCTCTTTTCCATAAAGAAGGGTTAGGGTGGATTTAAATCCCTCTTTACCCCGCCTAAAAAAGGCGGGGCGAGCCTCCCTTTAAAAAGGGAGGAGTCGTTTGCCTCGCTTAATACATTCTACCATAAAAACCTCTGAGCGAAAACATTATATTTTACACTTTATTTGACCTAAAATCCTAAACACCTCAACAGCGTCCAGCTGTTGAGGTGTTTATCTCTTTACTCTTCCCGCTGTTATTCCCGCCGCTGGGCGCGCGTCCTGTCAATCGCCGTGAGCAATTGCTTGCGTAATCTCACGCTACTAGGCGTAACTTCCAAATACTCATCCGCGTTCATAATTTCCAGCCCCCGCTCCAACGTTAATTCCAGCGGCGGCGTCAAATCAATAGCTTCGTCTGAACTTTTAGATCTCATATTGGTTAGCTGTTTTCCTTTGAGAGGATTAACATTCAGGTCATCGCCCTTAGCAATATTGCCAATCACCATGCCTTCATAAACTTCAACTCCGGCGCCGATATAAAGCGTGCCGCGCTCCTGCAAATTATATAAAGAAAAACCTAACGCTTTGCCCGTGGCCATGGAAACCATGGACCCGACTTCGTGGCGCGCCAGCTCGCCGGCAAATGGCTTGAAGCCGATAACGCGGCTACTTAAAATTCCCTCGCCCCGCGTGTCAATAACAAATTCGCTCCGATAGCCCAAAAAACCGCGCGTGGGAATTTCCATAATCAGGCGCATATGGTTTTGCTCGGGCTTCATTTCTAAAACATTGCCTTTGCGGCGCGACAGCTTATCCATTACTGTCCCCACCATGTCGCTGGACACATCAATGGTTAATTCTTCAAATGGCTCAAGCTTTTGCCTTGAGCTTAGTTTACCCTGAGCGTCAGTCGAACGGGTCGAAGGGCCTTCTTTAATAATCACCTGGGGCTGGGAAACCTGCAATTCATAACCTTCGCGTCGCATGTTTTCCAAGAGAATAGCAATATGCAATTCACCGCGGCCATAAACTTTAAAGTAATCAGGCGACCCGCCGTCGCCAAGGCTTTGGCGGGCAAGAAAATCGATTTTTAAACCAACATTCACTTCCAGCTCCCGCTCTAATCGCTCACGGATTTGTCGCGTGGTGACAAATTTTCCTTCCCGCCCGGCGAACGGAGAATTGTTCACCAAAAAATTAAGAGAGATGGTCGGCTCATCAATGTTGATAGTCGGCAAGGACTCTTGACTTTCATTTTGACAAATCGTCTCGCCAATAAAAATATCCGGCAGGCCCGCCACCATCACGATATCGCCGGCTTGAGCTTTTTGAGTCTCAATTCTTTCCAAGCCCCTAAACGAAAAAATCTTAGTGATTTGGCCGCTCCGCGCCTCGCCGGTCACCCTTTTCACCTGGACAGTCATGCCCGGCTTGATAATCCCTTCGTAAATTCGGCCGATGGCCAAACGGCCCAAAAAATTGTCGTAGGCCAAATTGAACGGCTGAAAACGCAGCTCTTTGGCCGCCAACTCCGGTGAAGAAGCCACGGGCACTTCGCGTAAAATTGTGTCCAGAAGGGGAGTCAAGTTATTTGACTCATCTGTTAATTTAATCTTGGCTATCCCCTGCTTCGCTATCGCAAAAACCGTCTTAAAATTCAGCTGTTCTTCATTCGCGCCCAAATCCATAAACAGCTCCAGCACTGCTTCTTGCGTCCACCCCGGCCGCGCCGCCGGTTTATCTATTTTGTTTATAACGACAATCGGCTTTAGCCCGAGCTCCAAAGATTTTTTCAGTACGAACTTGGTCTGCGGCATCGGACCCTCCTGCGCGTCAACAACGAGCAGCACCGAATCAATGGAGCGCAAAACGCGCTCAACTTCCGAGCCAAAATCCGCGTGGCCTGGCGTATCTACAATATTGATTTTCGTCCCACGATATTCAATGGAAGTGTTCTTGGAATAAATTGTGATACCCCGCTCCTGTTCCAAATCATTGGAATCCATACTCACGCCTTCTTTAGCCGCACCGGTTTGCAAAAGCAGCGCGTCGGTTAAACGCGTTTTTCCGTGGTCCACATGGGCGATAATGGCAATATTGCGAATTTCCATAGCTCCTACAAATTACGAATTGGCACTAATTACGAATACATTTAACTCCTCCTAACCCTCTCTTTAGAAAAAGAGGAGGGACACCCTCTCTTTTTCTAAAGAGAGGGTTGCTTGCCTCGCCGTAGCTTTAGCGAAGGCAGGAGGTGAGTTAAATTTTTAAGTGAGAGTCCATTGTTTGCATTCTACCACAAATTAAAAACTGCCCGAAAGCAGTCTTCTCTCCCTCCTTTATAAAAGGAGGGCTGGGGTGGATTTTGCTACCTTCTTATGCAACTACTCTAACGCTATAATTTTATCACAAAAATTTAAAAATGGCAAATGAAAACGGGCCGGAACAAATCCGGCCCGTTAAATATTCTGCTGTTTTTTCTTTCAGCCTAGCTGCTAATTCTCGCACTGGGCGGTGGCGGCCGAACCCGTCCCCTCGCCAAAGCCGGGTGAAGGCGTGTCAGCGGATAATTTTTGTTGGCACTCATCGGGTTGGTTCGTAAAGGCCGAACAGATCAAAGTTAATAAACTTTGAGGGTCTCTG
>JAHKAK010000047.1 GCA_018826025.1 Patescibacteria group bacterium | reverse complement strand
GTTGTTTTTCAAAAAAGACGCGCTGGGCGAGAAAGCGTATAAATTATTCGCTGATAATTTTGATATTGGAGATTTTGTGGAAGCAGCCGGAGAATTATTTAAAACGCAAACCGAAGAGAAAACCTTGTTGGTAAAAAGAGTGCGATTGCTTAGCAAATCATTAAACCAATTGCCCGATAAATGGCATGGCCTAAAAGATACGGAAGAAAGATTTCGCCGCCGGTATTTGGATTTGTTAATGGATAAAGACGCGCGGTCCAAATTTAAGGCGCGCAGCGAAATAATAAAAAATTTACGCAAGTTTTTTGAAAGCAGGGGATTTATGGAGGTGGAAACGCCGATTTTGCAATCTTTGCCGGGCGGAGCGCTGGCGCGGCCCTTTAAAACTCATTTAAACGCCCTGGACATGGATTTGTATTTGCGCGTGGCGCCCGAGCTTTATTTGAAGCGCCTCTTAGTTGGCGGTCTGGAAAAAGTTTATGAGCTGGGCCGATGTTTCCGCAACGAGGGCATGGATAAATTCCATAACCCGGATTTTACGATTTTAGAATTTTACTGGGCCTACGCTGATTATGAACAGCTAATGGAACTGACTGAAGAGATGTTTGAATTTTTGGTACCCGAGCTGGAAATTGAGTATCAGGGCGCCAAAATTAATTTTACAGTCCCCTTTAAGCGGATTGCCATGCAGGATTTAATTTTACAGTATTATTTGACCAATATTAAAACCGCTAATGATGAAATTTTGCGCGATGTTTTGCAAAAAACCACCGGCCAGAAAGCGGATAAAGGCTTACCGCGTTGTAAAGTAATTGATGAATTATTTAAAACCATCAGACCTAAAATTATTCAGCCAACTTTTGTGATGAATCATCCATTGGAGATGTCGCCTTTGGCCAAGTCTTTGGAGGAAGAACCGGCCAACGCGGCGCGATTCCAGCTAATCGTTGCCGGCACGGAGATAGCCAATGCTTATTCGGAATTAAATGACCCGCAAGACCAAGCTATTCGTATGAAGGCGCAAGAACACTATTATAGCGGGGACGACCGAGCTAAGCTCGGCGGAGAAGGCCGAGCTAAGCTCGGTTCAAGTTCAGCTGAGCTGGATCAAGAAATTCAGCGTTTTGACCAAGAGTATATTGAAGCTTTGGAATATGGCTTGCCGCCGACCGCCGGCTGGGGTCTTGGCGTTGATCGATTGGTCATGTTGCTCACCAATGCGCCGACGATGCGCGAGGTTATTTTATTTCCGGCGATGCGGGAGAGGGAATAGATTGTTTAGTTTTTTATTTTCAAACATTTATGCCATACTCTGTAGTATGATATAAATGTAAATTTTATGGCGAAGTACAGCAATCCGTCAAAATTATCATCTAGCGAACAGCGGGAATTATTAATTCAACTTTGCCGAGTAATTGCTAAACTAAACAGTCCGATTGAAGCCGCAAAATTTTTGAAAGACATATTGACGGCGCAAGAAGCGGAAATGTTAGCGAAAAGATTAAAGGTGGCAGAGAGATTAATGGCAGGGGACACTTACGCGAGAATTTCTTTTGATTTTAAAATTAGCCCCAGTACCATTTTTCGCATCCATGAATGGTTGAAAATATCCGGTGACGGTTTTCGGCTAGGCTTAGCAAAAATCGCAAAAGAAAAATTTGATAAAGAATATTTTAATAATAGCTTTGATTCGCCGTGGCGAGATTTAAAAAAGAAATTTCCTCTTTATTTTTGGCCTCAAATTTTATTGGAAAATGTAGTTAGGTCGGCTAATAAACGAGACAGGCAGAGAATAGAGGCAGTTTTAGATAAGATAGATAAAAAAACTCGTTTGCATAAGCGTCTTTATCGTTTGTTAATGAAATAATACATTTCTATCATACTACGTAGTATGATAGAAATGTTAGAAAATGAAAAAGAAGAAATTAAGAATTGCGTTATTACAGGGCGGTTTTTCGGCGGAGAGGGAAATTTCGATTAAAACCGGCCGAAAGATTTATGAAAACCTGGATAAGAAAAAATATCAGGTTTTTTTATTTGACCCTAAAATTCAATTGAGCCAATTTATTAAGGCCGTCAATAATAAAAAAATAGACCTGGTTTTTCCGGCGCTGCATGGCCCGTTGGGAGAAGATGGAACGATCCAGGGGCTGTTGGATATTATAGGGGTGCCATACGTTTTTTCCGGCGTGCTGGCTTCGTCTTTGGCTATGGACAAAGAAAGAACAAAGAAAATATTGCAAACGGAAAAAATTTTAATGCCGCGGGCAATCGCTGTAGGAAAAGATTACCGAAAAAAAGATTTGAACAAAACAAAATTGCCGGTAGTCGTTAAGCCAATTTGTCAGGGATCGTCATTTGGCATTTTTATTGTCAGAAGCAGGAAAGAATTGAATGGCGCGATAAAGAAAGCATTTAAATTTGGGACAGAATTAATGATAGAGGAATTTGTTGAAGGACGAGAAATAACGGCTACGGCGCTGGGCAATGAAAAACCGCAAGCTTTACCTTTGATTGAGATCAAACCGAAAACCGCGGAATTTTTTGATTTCCAATCTAAATATGAGCCAGGCGCTTCAGAAGAGATTTGTCCGGCGCCCATCAGCCGGGCTTTAACCAAAAAGATTCAGGCGGCCGCGATAAAAATTCACAAAATCCTTGGCTGCCGCGGTGTGACCCGCTCGGATTTCATTGTCAAAAACAATCAGCCATATTTTTTAGAAATAAACACGATCCCCGGCATGACGGAAACCTCTTTAGTTCCGCTGGCAGCAGTAACAGCCGGTTTATCTTTTCCAAAATTACTTGATAGATTAATAGAATTGGCGTTGAAGAAGTAAAAATATGCTCTCCATCAGTAAAGAAAATTATCATTGGACTGACCATGTCAGAATGAAAATGCGCCAATATCGCCTGACCGAAGGCCGCGTAAAACGGGTGTTGCGCCACCCCAAGCGTTTAGAAGTGGGCGTGGCGGAAGACACGGTGGCGGGGATGCAGCCGGCCGGATCGCCAAAACACCCGTTTGAGATTTGGGTGATGTGGACAGAAAAGAAAAGAGATAAAAATTTACCTCACCCCCGTAAAGGGGCGTGGCCCCCACGGGGCTTTACGCCCAACCCTCTCCTTAAAAAGGAGAGGGGGCAGAATAAGTGTAAATTTACTTTTGGTAATCAAGTAATTATAATTTCCGCTTGGCGCTATCCGGGGATGAGTCCGTTGCGCGAGCCACCGCCTATTCCTGACGATGTTTGGGATGAAGTCAGGCGGTTGGCAAAATCGTAGACGGAGAAGCCAGTCTGGTGTAAAATAGCGATAGAAACTATTTTTTTAAATCCACCCCAACCCTCCTTTAAAAAGGAGGGAGTCGGATTTTAGAAACCCAGACGTATGTTCGCTTATCGGAGAAAAAAACACTCTAATATTTTTGTTGTTTCGGCCAAGGTTCGCCGCCGATTCCAGATTACCTGGCGAGTTTGGCTTGGAGGATTAATCATTTTTTTAGCCCTGGCCGGGTTTTTTTATTTGGCGATTTTCTCGCCAGTTTTTAAAATAAAGGTTTGGAGCGTAGCCAGCGATAATTTTACCGCACAGGCGCAAGCTCAAGAATTGGTTAACCGGTTTTTTCAACAAAAGTTTTGGCAAGTTATTCCGGCGGACAGTTGGCTGACTTTTTCCGGTCGAAGATTAACTCGCCTGATCTTGGCGGAATTTCCCGAAGCCGAAAGGGTAAGGATAGAAAAAAATATTTTAAAGGGAGTAAAGGTTAAAATTGAAGGTCGCCAGCCCGCGGCGATTTGGTGCCAAAGTTTGGCAATCGTGCCGCCGGCCAATCAGGCGACAACAACGGATGAGATTACTTTACCGTCAAGCGATGAATGTTTTTTTGCCGATAGCGGCGGCCTGCTTTTTCACGACGCACCGGCCATTTCCGGAACAGCTTTGCCAACCTTTTTTAGCCAAGCGGATGAAGGTTTTGGTTTGAAAGGTCAGGCAGTAGCATCTTCAACAATTCAGCTTGCGAGCCAGTTAAAAAAGCAATTGCGGGAAATAGGAGTTCATACATTGGGTTTCAGGGCAGACGCGGCCGGCAGCCAAGATCTAACGGTCTTTGTTGATGGCGGTTGGGTTATTTATTTTAATATGGACAGGCCTTTGCCGACGCAGATTAAAATTTTGCGCGCGCTGCTTAGCGGCGATTTGAAAGATAAAATAGCAGAGTTAAAATATATTGATTTGCGGGTGGCGGGGAGGGTATACTATAAATAGTCGCTCGGACATCGGTTTTAAAATCGTAAAATTTTTCCCAGCGTGAAAAATTTTACTCGCCAAGCCTCCTCGCTCGCCCCCGCTATGCGGGGGCACCATGCCCGCTCGTCGGTTTGAGCGTTTTAAAACCGACATCCTCGCTTGAGGTTTTGGGCATTGCGACACATTTTTCTCGGTGCTGGCCTCGCTTAGGACTAGAAGAAAACCGAGCATTTCAGACAAGCAAATCCTCGCTTTACGGTAAAAAGTGCCTGCAACACATTTTTCTTGGCGGTCAGTCTCACTTAAAAAATAGCTAAATGATTTCGTAAATAACGCCTTTTTCGTTATACTATACAAAAACACTTCGTATATAAGAGAGTTGCACAAAATCGCTCGCGGAGTTTACCCCGCACACCTATTTTCACAAGTGCATGTTTGAGGCGGGGCTCGCTCTGATTTTGTGCAACGCGCCGCCAACCCCACAGCTTTATTCACTATTGGGAATGGAGGATAAGGAAGACGTTTTTGTATTAACTATTTATTCTCAAGTTCCAAAGTTCTCAAGAACTTTGGAATAAGGGCAAGGAAAGTCGTTTTTCGCTTAAATCTCTTTAACGGCTCAACGGCTCAACCCGTTGAGCCGTTAGAAAAAGAACCTTTTTCTTGGAGTGGTTTTTGTTTTTTTTGAGCCTGTCAAAGTGGTGGAATGAAATTAGTGGGTTGATTATACGAAAATAATTCGCATATAAACGAGTTGCACAAAATCGCTCGCTTCGCGTAATTTGACGGAGGAATCTTTTATGCTTCAGTACCAAAAATCCCGCTTCTGGCGGGATTTTTTAGTAATAGGATGTTATTCGGGGCCTGGATTCCCGCCTTCCCTTCTTCGCTAAAGGCTTCGGAAGGGCGCGGCGCGGGAATGACAGAAGGGAGTGAATATGTTTCAAAATAAATCCCTCCCAACCTCCCTTTACGGAAAGGGAGGAGTAGATTCAGTATTGTTATTACTTTCCCGCTGGTGGAATGTAATACACAAAAATTGAATGGCCGATAATGGCGACGGGCGTGTAATTATTTAGCCAAGTATAATCGCCGACATCTTCGTGAAAACCGGGCACATATTGGCCGCGTCCGCCTTGCAGGAAGGTGGCTGAAACCGCCAACCATCCGCCTTGCTTGGTAATATCTTGCGGCGGATATTTGCCCCACCAGAAAATAAATTTATCGCCCAAATAATATTCTGGCACGCCGCCGCCAAAATAATGGAGGCGGATTTTGTCTATTTTATTATCATTAACCCAGGTAGTCAGCCGTTTTAAATCTTGCCCCCAGTCTAAGTTTGAATCAACCACGTATTTATAGCCATTAGCCGGCCCGCCAATGGATTCGTTAAAATAGGCCAGAAACAACGGATAAACCCTAACCACGCTGATTGCTTGCCAGATAATTAAAATCGCCACGAAAGCGAGTTTTAAAATTTTCGCCAATTGCGTTGCTTCAGAGTTTTTCATCCACGATGAAATTTGCTGGGAGACTAGCAAGAAAATGAACGGAAAGGTTGGCAGAATATGGCGCACGCCGATATTTAAAATTGAGCGAAAGCTGGAATACCAATAAAGCGCGATAAAGGCCAGCATTAGAATTTGAGCGATGTTTTGGCGCAGGAAATCATAGAGCTTGGCCCAGCGATAAATTTTATTTTTAACCAATTGCCAAAGGCCGTAAAATAGCGCGGCGAAAGTCAAAATATGGAGCGTTAAAGTTTCTTTGATAAGATAGACAACGGGGAAATAAAGCGGCCAACCCGAGTTGTTGATCTCGCCCAAAAAATAAGTTGTGTTGCCGCCAACCGCCCGTTGCAGGACCATAGCCAGCCCTAAGCCGTATTGCGCCAGGCCCCGCAGAATCGGCACACCCGCCAGCCAGATGATTAAATTGGCGATGGGCCGCATGCCAAAAGATTGTAAATTAGCGATGGTATCCTGAACTTGCCGGTCAATGGGATATTTGGCCACATGGAAAAGATATATTGGCCAGACGATAAAGATGTAACCAATGGCAAATAATAAAATCACACCGCCAAGATATTTGTAAGTATTTTGCCAGAAGTTTCTATTTTTCTGGATTTTTAAATATGTCCAAAATAGGGCAATGAAAGCAAAGAGGATAACCAGTAAAAAAACTGAGAATTTGGCGGTTTGCGCCAGGCCAAAGACTAGTCCGGCAACGATTAAATTTTGAGCGGAAGGATTTTTCAGCCAGCGGATAAAATAGTAGCTGGCGATAAAGATAGCGGCGGAGGCGGCGACATCAGTTGTGACGAATCGCCCGTGCGCTATAAAAGTTGGCGAGAAAGAATAAAGAAAAAGAGCTAAAAGTCCGGCAATCGGTCCGGCTAGTTCCCGCGTCCATTTGAAAACGTAAAGTCCAAGTATCAGTAAAATTAAGAGCATCGGCAGGCGGCCAAAAAAGATAAGCTTATCGGCATCATTGCCTTCTCTATATAAAAAATCAAAACCAAAATCCCACTGGCCGTTAACTGCGCTTTGCCAGGCAGGGAGGCTTGTTGGAAAATTAATTGTTTCGCCGGTGATTTTTGAGTAAAGCCAAATAGCGCCGCCAGCCAAATCTTTAACCAGCGGCGGATGTTCGGGGTTCAGCCGCATATCCATTTTCTCAATATACGAATAGCCGGCCGGCAAATGCGCCACTTCATCAATAATTGCCGAATCGCCCAGCATACTAAAATAGGCGAGGCTAAGCATGAAAATCAGCATTAGGGCGGCTAGGGAGTTGGTGATGTTTTTGGGCATATTTTTCTTTGTCGCTTTTTTGGTGGCAAAAAAGCGACGGAAAAAACCACCGCGCGGGCGTAAGATTTTGATAAAATCGGGCTCGCCTCGCTAAAATCGCTATCCACAACGCCCCGACCTGACGGTCGGGGCCCCACCACAGCACGCGATTTTTTAACGCTTGGCTCGCCGCGATTTTATAGCAAAATCTTCGCCATGCGCGGAAAGGAACAGGAAAAATTAAAAATTTACTTTAAATACTTCAAAATCATTGATTTTTTCCAAGCGGCCGTTAGGGAAAAGTTTAGCGAGGTTTTCGAAAATCTGCTGATCAGGCTTTAAGGGCAGGAAAATCATCGGGTCTTTGATTTGTATTGGCCGGTTGCTGTTAGTTGGCTGGTTGGCGTCTTTGACTAAATATTTTATGTTTGGTGTTTGCTGATTAAAAAAGATGATGGTTTGCGCGGGCATGGGCAAGCCGTTGGGATAGGGCACCGCCACGCCATCTTCATTAACTAGGACGAATTTTTGGATATTAACCGGCAGGGATTTTAAATAGTTTGCTTCGTCAACGAAAAGCTGGCTAAAGCTGTCGCGCACTTCCGCTTTTTCTCCCCAGTGAATAAAATAGCGGGTAAATTCGGCGGAAGCGAACATCAGCAAAAAAATCGCAAAAACAATCGCTAAGCCAATTTTTTCGGCGCGGGAATTTTTATGGATGAGCAGTGATTTTATTTTATGCGCCAGCCACCAAGCGCCCAAGCCCGTCCAGATAAAAACCGGGGGGATCGCACCAATGGAGCGCAGGGAATGGGGCAAGCCTTCATTGGTCATAAGAGCAGGCAAAAGCATTGCGCCAAACCAAACAATAACGAGCCAGTGAAATTCCAGCGCCCCCAGGTGTTTTTTAGTATAGTTAGCCGGACGGCAAATTTTTACCAAACTGATAATCAATCCTATAAGGAATAAAATTCCAATGGGCCAGAAAAGTTCTGGTTGGCAAGCATAGTTATGGCGCCAGTTGCAATCGCCCCAAACATTAAACATACCTAGAGATTTAACTGTGCTGACGACCAGCGTTTTCAAGGGGTTTTCTGAAGCAAAAATTGAAACTTGGCCGGTGCGGCCCATAAAATCAGCCGGGTTCTGGAAAAAATAGATTGCCATGGGCAGAGCGGCCAGAATCACGGCCAAAAAGAAAATGTCCCAAAGCCACCAGATGTCGTGGAAATAAGATTTTTTGATAAAGCGCCAGAAGGAAAGCCGGGAGCGCCAAAAATCTTTTAGTTTAGGCCAGTAACGCGCCAGGCTAAAAATTATCGGCACGAGTAAAATTAGTGGGGCGACGCGGAAAGCGATATAGGTATGGAAGCCTAAGCCGAAAAATAAACCGGCCAAAGGGAAGTAAATAAAAGAGTTAGTGGCGTGCTCTTTGGCGCTAGCCAACCCCTTGTATAAAAAATAGAAGCTCCAGACCAGAAAAAATGGTACCATAATGGCGCGAAAGCCCAAGCGCGAAAAATTAACGTGCCAGAAAGAAATTGCCATAAAAAAAGTCGTGAGCAAGGCAATAACGGTTGCGTGGCGCGAGCTTAAATAAGAAAAAAGTTGTTTGGTTAAAAAATAAAGCCCTAAAACTGTGAGCAAGCCAAAAAGCGCCGGCACGATTTTTATTGCCCAAACGCTGGCGCCAAACAGCCAGAAACTCAAAGCGATAAGATTGATGAACAATCCTTCGCGGCCGTTGTTTTCTGGGTAGAAAAACTTAAAAGTATTGGTTTTCAGTGCTTGTATCGCGTCGTTGCCGTTAATGGCCACATCCGGATACAGCCCGGGCGGAATCGTGGTTAAATCATAAAAACGGAAAAACGCGGCCAAGGCCAAAATGGCCAGCAGCAGCCAAAAAGTTTTTTTCTTGATAAAACTTTTTAGAAAGTTCATAAAATAGTGCTCGGAAATCTTTTCTGAAATCATAAATCTCGCTCGGCCAGCCGCCACGAAAAATCGCCGCCGCGCCTGCCAAAGCCGATAATGATTAAATGATATTATATTGTAAGATGGTCAAAAGAGTACAACAATATCATTCCGGCTAATCAGCGCGGGTTTTACGGCGGGCACGGTCGGCTAAGCGTGATAGTATAAAGTTTTATACCAGCCGCGGCTTGTGTCTCGTCGCCTCGTCCAACACAAATAACAAAGACATGGAGGCGTCTGCGACACATTTTTCGCAACGGCTGGCTCCGCTCAGAGAAAAATACCTGAGCGTTTCAGACAAGCAAATCTTCGCTTTTGATTTTAGACTAAGATGAGCCTATCTATATTTTACCATTTTTTTGACCAGTTAATATCCACAGAGCGAGCAGTTTAGTATTTTAGGCGGTTGTGTTATAATAAATACAATAAATCAAT